>NZ_JBSGXP010000105.1:0-30448 GCF_053610105.1 Kitasatospora sp. NPDC054939
GAGCGGCGCCGGATCAGAGCGCCGCGCCGACCGCCCTGCGGTTGCGGCGCAGCGCGTACGCGCCGACCCCGATGCCGCCGAGCAGCAGGACCGCGCCGGAGGCCACGCCGCCGCCGGAGACCGCCAGGCCGCCGCCACCGGTGTGCACGCCGCCCTTGGGGGCCTTGTGCTCCTCCTCGGAGCCGCCCTTGCCCTGCTTCTCCTCCCAGGTCTTCTGGCCCTCGGCGCCGGAGGCCTTCTCCTGCTTCTCCTCCCAGGTGAGGTTGCGGCCGGTATCGGCACCGCCGTCGGCGTACGCGGCGGGGGCGCCGACGGTCAGGGCGGCGGCGACGGCGGCTCCGGCGAGCAGGGTGCGTGCAGATCGCATGGGGTTCTTCCTTCCGGCGCGGCCCGCGGGTGCCGACGGGTCGTCGGCGAGGGGACTCGCAGGTGCGCCTGATCCACCGTCATCCAGCGCGGCGGCTCCTGCCACCGGAGGCTGCCACGGGCGGGCCGTGCGGTACGCCCTTCGGGTGGACTCGCGGACGTGTTCACCCGGCTGCCGCGGGCGTCCGGGTGCATTCGGCGGACGCGGCGTCAGCCGTCGGGGGGACCGTCCGGCGCGTCGGCCGCACGACGGCATGGGACCGCCCCCGGCCTGAGCCGGGGGCGGTCCCATGGGAGCTGCGGGGTCAGTTCAGGCCGGCGCGTTCCCAGCGGTAGAACTCGCGGGCCATCGCGTCCTTGGGCCCCCGCCAGGTGGCCGGGTCGTACGCCTGGACGTAGGCGGTCAGCCGGTCGCTGATCTGCCGGAACTCGGGGTGGTCGGCGACCTGGGCGACGGCCGGGCCGGGCGGCCGGTCGGCCTCGATCAGGTGCAGGTAGACGTCGCCGAACTGGAACAGGCTGCGGCCGGTGACGCCGATCAGGTGCGGCAGTTCGCCGCGGTCGGACTCGGCGAACACGTCGGCGATGCCCTCGGCGGCGTCCGGTTTCATCCGGGCGACGATCAGTGCGCGGTGCATGCCGGTCACAGCTCCGCGGCCTTCTTCTCGACCTTCTCGCGGATCAGCTGCAGCTGGATCCGGGAGTTGCGGTTGATGTGGTTGACCATGCCCTCGTCGTCGACCGGGGCGGTGGGCTTCATCGCGAAGTCCTGCACCCAGCGCATCCGGGTGCCGGCCGGGACCTCGGAGTACTCCCAGCGGATCTCCATGAACTCGAACGGGCCGGGTTCGACCCGCCGGGCGTTCACCGCGAGCGAGGCGCGGTCGGTGGTCCGCTCGGAGACCCAGCTCCAGACCTGGCCGTTCTCGTCGGGGTGCATGGTGAGCCGGAAGCGGACGCGGTCGCCGTCCCGCTGCAGGACCTCGACCGAGGCGTACTCGCTGAACAGCTGCGGCCAGTTCTCCAGGTCGTTGGTGATCTCCCAGACCAGGTCGAGCGGCGCGGCGATGACGATCTCGTTGTCGGTGTGTCCGGGCATGTCAGGCACCGGCCTTCGCGGTGAGGGAGGAGTTGACCAGTTCCAGGAACTCGGCCGGGGTGCGGGAGGACTCCGCACCCGAGGTGATCTTCAGTCCGTGCCGGTTCTCCAGCTCGCCGACGACCCCGAGCAGGCCGAGGGAGTCCACCCCGAAGTCGTCGAAGCTCGCCCCGGGGCGCTCCAGGTCGATCGGGTCGATGGCGACCCCGGCCCGGGCCTGGATCAGCGCGGCGAGTTCGGAATGGCTGAGGTTGTTGCTCACGGGCGTTCTCCTAATCGTTCCAGTGTGGGGCGGGGGTCAGGGCCGCTCGTCGCGCCGGAGCACCAGCGCCGAGTTGGAGCCCATCAGCCCCCGGCTGAGCACCAGCGCGGTGCGCAGCTCGGCCGGGCGGGCCCGGCCGGTCACCAGGGCGAGGTCGTGGGCGACCTCGGTGACATTGGGGGTCGGCGGGACGATGCCGTCCTCCATCGCCAGGACGGCGGCGGCCACGTCGAGCATCGGCGCGCCGCAGTACGCCCGGCCGGTGCCGGCCTTGGGCGCGGTCACCGGGACGCGTTCGGCGTACGGGCCGAGCGCGTCGGCGATCGCCAGGGCCTCGGCGCGGTCCGCCGCCGGCACGCCCAGGGCGTCGGCGAAGACCACGTCGACCTCCTCGGGCGCGCAGCGGGCCTGGTCCAGGGCGGTCCTGATCGCGTGCGCCAGGCCCTGGCGGGACTCCTCCCAGCGGGAGGCGCCGGTGAAGGTGGCGCCGTGCCCGGCCAGCACGGCCCGGACCCGCGCACCGCGCCGCCGGGCGCCGTCCTCGTCCTCCAGGAGCAGCATCGCCCCGCCCTCGGCGGGGGCGAAGCCGTTCGCGTCGGGCGAGAACGGCAGGTAGGCGCGGGCGGGGTCCTCGGCCAGGCTCAGCTCGGGGTAGCCGAGCTGGCAGACCATCGAGTACGGCGCCAGCGGGGCCTCGGCGGCGCCGACCACCACCGCGTCGGTGCCGCGGGCGATCGAGCGGCCGGCGTGCGCGAGCGCGTCCAGACCGCCCGCCTCGTCGCTGGCGACCACCCCGCACGGGCCCTTGTAGCCGCCCCGGATGGAGATCTGGCCGGTGCTGGCGGCGTAGAACCAGGCGATCGACTGGTACGGGCCGACGAACTGCGGCCCGTGGCCCCAGAGCTGCTGCAGCTCCCGCTGGCCGAACTCGCCGCCGCCGGAGCCCGCCGCGGTCACCACGCCCACCGCGTACGGAGACTGCGGGTCGGGCGTGAACCCGGCGTCCGCCACCGCCAGGTCGGCCGCCGCCATCGCGTAGTGCGTGAAGCGGTCGGTCTGCACAAGGTAGCGGCTGTCGATCGCGTCCTGCGGCGCGAAGTCCCGTACCTGGCCGGCGATGCGCAGCGGCATGGCCTCGCAGCCCTCGCGCGATATCCGGTCGAGGACGCTCACGCCCTGCCTGGTGGCCTTCCAGAAGGCGTCGGACCCGACGCCGTTCGGCGCCACCACGCCGAGGCCGGTGACCGCCGCCCGGCGGCCGTTCTGACGTGACGTCATGGATTCACCCCGTTCTGCTGAGCACGACGGCGGACTGGAAGCCGCCGAAACCGCTGCCGACCGACAGGACGTTGCGCAGCGGCTTCTCCCGCGCCGTGCGCGGCACGTAGTCGAGATCGCACTCCGTGTCCGGCGTCTCGTAGTTGGCGGTCGGCGGGACCACGCCGTGGGCCAGCGCGAGGGTGCACGCGACCACCTCGATCGCCCCGATCGCGCCGAGCGAGTGCCCGACCATCGACTTGATCGAACTCATCGGCGTCCGGTACGCGTGGTCGCCGAGCGAGCGCTTGACGGCGGCGGTCTCGTGCCGGTCGTTCTGCTTGGTGCCCGAGCCGTGCGCGTTGACGTAGTCGATCGCGGTGCGGTCCACCCGGGCGTGGTCGAGGGCGGTGTCGATCGCCCGCGACATCTCCAGCCCCTCCTGGGTGAGGCCGGTCATGTGGTAGGCGTTGCCGAAGGTCGCGAAACCGCCGATCTCGCCGTAGATCCGGGCGCCGCGCCGCCGGGCGTGCTCCAGCTCCTCCAGCACCAGGACGGCGCCGCCCTCGCCGAGCACGAAGCCGTCCCGGTGGGCGTCGAAGGGGCGGGAGGCGTGCTCCGGGTCGTCGTTGCGCTCGCTGGTCGCCTTGATCGCGTCGAAGCAGGCCACCGTGATCGGCGAGATCGGCGAGTCCGAGGCGCCGGCGATGCAGACGTCGGCGCGCCCCTCCTCGACCGTCTGGAAGGCGTAGCCGATCGCGTCCAGGCCGGAGGTGCAGCCGGTGGAGACGGTCTGCACCGGGCCGCGGGCGCCGGTCTGCTCGGCGACCGCGGAGGCCAGCGTGGACGGTGCGAACGCCCGGTGCAGCTGCGGCTCGGCCCGCCGCGGGTCGACGTCCCAGCGGGCCCCGCCGGCGCTGACCAGCGCGTAGTCGTGCTCCAGCCGGGTCGTCCCGCCGACCGCCGTGCCGAGCGAGACCGCCACCCGCCACGGGTCCTCCGCCGCCAGGTCCAGCCCCGCGTCGGCAACCGCCTCGGCAGTCGCCACCATCGCGAACTGCACATAGCGGTCCGCCCGTTGGACCTCCTCGGGGCCGAGGCCGTGGGCGGCCGGGTCGAAGTCGCACTCGGCGGCGATCCGCGAGCGGAACCCCGTCGGGTCGAACAGCGTGATCCCCCGGGTCGCGGTGCGACCGGAGGTCAGCAGCCGCCAGAACGCCGGGACGCCCACGCCGCCGGGAGCGACCACGCCGATCCCGGTGATCGCCACCCGCCGGGTCACGAGGCCACCTTGGCGGGTTCCGGCGGACCCGAGGTCACGGTCTCCTCGGTGTCGACGTGGCCCAGCTCCGGACGCGGCGCCAGCGGGCCCAGGTGGAACACCATCCGGGCCTCGGTGTCGCCGACGTTGCGGAACCGGTGGCGCATGTTCAGCGGGATCATCAACCCCTGATTGGGCTTGATCGGCCGGGTCACCCCGTCCAGGTCGACCTCCAGGTCGCCGCACACCACGAAGACGAACTCCTCGGAGTACGGGTGGTAGTGCTCGCCGATCCGCTCACCCGGCTGCACGATCGCCAGCCCCATGAAACCGCTGGTGGCGCCGCAGGTGGTGGGGGTGAGCATCGCCCGCAGGTCACCGCCGCGGCGGCGGTTCTCGGGTGCCTCGTCGACGTGCACGATGCGTGGGTACTGCGTGGACATGGTTTCTCCTCCGAGTCAGGGGTGTGGGGCGCGGAACGTCAGCTGCCGGACGAGCGGCGGTCGGTGACGGGGTTCATCGAACGGTTGGCGAGGAAGGCGGAGAGGCCGGCGACGGTCCGCAGGTCGCCCTCCGCACCGAGGTCCAGCAGCCGGCCCAGCACGGCGGCCTCGCGCTCGCCCGCCACACCCAGGGCCTCCGCCGGCACCGCCTCGGCCGGCACCCGCAGGTCGACCACGCGCACCACCACGTCGTCGCGGTGGAACACCACCGACGAGGAGATCGGCCCGGTCGGATCGGCGGACGCCAGCTCGTCGTGCGCCGCCAGCAGCGCCGTCACCGCCTTGCCCTTGCCCGGACGCACCGGGTACAGCACGGCGTGCCGGTGCAGCTTGCCGCCGGCCGGGGTCCCGGAGATCGCCTGGTGGTCGGCCGGCAGCGCGGCCCGGGCGAAGAACGCCCGCGCGGCCTCCGGGTCGCCCAGCTGGCGGTCCTCCTCCAGGTACGGGTTGATCGCCTCCTCCACCGCCCGCACCTCGGGCTGCATCGCCACGTGGCGCAGCGCGTCCCCGAGGTTGCCGACCACCTCGACCGCCCGGACCACCCGGTTGCCGTGCATGAACAGCGAGGTCCGCTGCAGCCGCGTCCGGTCGTCGACCTCGGCCTTCGGCGAGGCGTACCCCGCCAGGATCCGCGCCACCTCCGGCTCACTGCCCGGCTTCACGGTGAACGTCAGGGCGTGCCGGACCACCCCGTCCGGGCCGGGCCGCACCTGCGGCGGACCGGCGTGCCCGGCCGGCGCGGAACGCGGCGCGCCCGGCGGCACCTCCACCGGGTTGCGGGTCCCGGTGGCACCCGCCGCCGAGGTCTCCCGCAGGATCGAGTAGCGCAGCGAACGGAAGCTGTCGCTCACACAGCCGTGCATCGGCTTGACCATCTCGCGGTGCGCCGGGCTGTCCACCCACTCCAGGAAGGTCTCCTGGTCCTCCCACTCGCTGGTGATCAGCCACTGCCGCGGGTCGTTGATCGACTGGCACAGCTGATCGCTGACGTGGCCGGGCACCGACGCCACCTGGTGGCGCAGCTGCTCGTACACGTCGAGGAAGCGCTGCTGGGCGCCGTCCTGGATCTCCAGCATCAGTACCACGCGGAGCCGGGTCTCGGATTCGGCGCGCTGCTTCGCCTGCGGTTCGGACAGAGTCGTCATGATCCACTTTCTGCTTCTGGGCCGCGCCGTCCGGGATCCGTCCGGCCCCGGGGGCGGTCCGCGGGAGCCGGAAGGGCGCCTGCGGGGTCCCGGGGAGCGGACGGGCGGAGGGGCGGGTGCGGTGGCGGTCGGTCCGGGCGGTCGGCCCCAGACCTGAGGTCGATCGTGCGGTGCGGCCACGAGCGGCGCGAGATATGCGGTCCATCCGAGCGAAGAGGCGGCACAAGAGGCCCCCGACGGGGGATGCAAGAGCGGGGCCGCCGAGCGCGCCGGCCCCGCCGAGGGCGGCACCGAGCCCCGCAGCCGGGCCGCGGATTCCCCTACAGGCTGGAGCAATTGATGAATCCGAAGGTTGACGACCGGGTACCGGTCCTGATCGTGGGCGGCTCGCTGGTCGGCTTGTCGGCCTCCCTCTTCCTGGGCCGACTGGGTGTCAGACACCTGCTGGTCGAGAAGCACGCCGACACCTCGCATCACCCGCGCGGCCGAGGCAACAACGTCCGGACGATGGAGCTCTACCGGACCGCCGGGATCGAACCCGCGATCCGCGAGGCCGCCTCCGTCCTCGCCGCGAACCACGGCATCCTCCAGGCCCCCTCGCTCACCGGCGAGGAGCAGGAGTGGCTCTTCCGGGAGATCGACCCCGGCGGACGCCTCGCCCGGTTCAGCCCCTCCTCCTGGTGCCTGTGCAGCCAGAACGACCTGGAGCCCGTCCTCCTGCGCGCCGCCCGCGAACTCGGCGGCGACCTGCGGTTCTCCACCGAACTCGTCTCCTTCGAACAGGACGCCGACGGAGTGACCGCCCTGCTGCGCAGCCGCGAGACCGGCGAGCAGCGCACCGTCCGAGCCCAGTACCTGATCGCCGCCGACGGCCCCCGCAGCCCCGCCCGCGAACGCCTCGGCATCGGCCAGGACGGCAAGGGCGAACTGTTCCACAACGTCTCCATCACCTTCCGCGCCAAGCGGCTCGCCGAAGCGGTCGGCGACCGGCACTTCATCGCCTGCTACCTGACCAACCCCGACGCGGACGGCGCCCTCCTCCCGGTCGACAACCACGAGGAGTGGGTCTTCCACGCCCCCTGGCACCCCGAGCACGGCGAACCGCTGGAGGCGTTCACCGACGAGCGCTGCACCAAGCACATCCGCACCGCCGTCGGCATCCCCGACCTGGAGATCGAGGTCACCGGAAAGGCCCCCTGGCACGCCGCCGAACGGGTCGCCGACCGCTACTCCGCCGGCCGGGTCTTCCTCGCCGGCGACTCCGCCCACGAGATGTCGCCCACCGGCGCCTTCGGCTCCAACACCGGCATCCAGGACGCCCACAACCTCGCCTGGAAGCTCGCCGCCGTCCTCTGCGGCTGGGCCGGCCCCGGCCTGCTCGATACCTACGGCGAGGAGCGCCGCCCGGTCGCCGAGGTCACCGGCCGCCGCGCCTCCGCCCGCTCCGCCGAACACAGCCACCCCGGCTACGCCGTCGTCCCCGGCGTCGGCCGACAGGCGGGCGTCCTCGCCGTCGCCCTCGGCTACCGCTACCCCGTCGGCGCGGTCGCCGGCACCGACCCCGCCGCACCCGTGGTGCCCGAGCAGTTCGAGTCCTCCGGCGAACCCGGCAGCCGCGCCCCCCACCAGTGGCTGCTGCGCGCCGGCGTCCGCCTCTCCTCCCTCGACCTGTACGAGCAGGCGATGGTGCTGCTCACCGGCCCCGAGGGCGCCGCCTGGCACCAGGGCGCCCGCCGGGCCGCCGACCGGCTGGCCGTACCGCTCGACGCCTTCCGGATCGGCGACGGCCCGGACGACGACCTCGCCCCCGAACCCGGCACCGACTTCGCCTCCCTGCACGGCATCCGGCCCGACGGCGCGGTGCTGGTCCGCCCCGACGGCTTCGTCGCCTGGCGCTCCGAAGGTGCCGCGGACGACCCGGAGGCCGCCGTCGGCGCTGCGCTGAGCACGGTGCTGCGCCTGCGCTGACGGCCACCGCGCGGTACGGCGACGGGCGGGCCCGCTGCGGCGGGTCCGCCCGTCGGCGTGGGGTGGGGTGGGGTGGCTTGGCGGTGCGTGGCGGGTGCGGCGTGTGGGGGTTGGCGTGTCGGGCGTGGCGGGGTGCGGGGTGCGGGGTGCGGGGTGTGGGGTGGCGGATGCTGCGTGGCGTGCCCGGGACCGTGGCGTCCCCGGCCTAGCCTGGGGCGATGCCAGACCGCCACCCCGGCCGCCCGAACCGGCCGGTCCGCTACCGTCCGCTCTCCCCGCTGCGCGAGCACCTGCGCGAGTCGTTCTGGTTCGCCCCGCTGCTGACCTGCATCGGCGCCGTCGTGCTCTCCGTGCTGACCGCCTGGCTGGACGAGGCCGCCGTCTCCGCCAGCGTCGCCGAGACCGGCTCCGCCGACGAGCTGATGCGCTTCACCGGAGCGGCCAAGAGCGTGGTGTCGACGGTCAGTTCGGCGATGCTCACGTTCATCGCCGTGGTCTTCTCCATCTCGCTGGTCGCCCTGCAGATGGCCGCCAGCCAGTTCAGCCCGCGGGTCCTGCGGCTCTACGTCCGCAGCCGGCTCACCAAGGCCACCTTCTCGGTCTGCCTGGCCACCTTCCTCTTCGCCCTCCTGGTGCAGCTCAGCTACGACGACTCCACCGACCCCACCGAGGTCACCTCCGTCCCGGTCTTCTCCGGGCTGGTCGCCGTCCTGCTCGTCCTGCTGAGCCTCGCACTGTTCGTCCTGTACGTGCAGGCGACGATGCGGCTGCTCCGGGTCCCGCACGTGATCGACCGGGTCACCAGCGAGTCCGTCGCCGTC
Organism: Kitasatospora sp. NPDC054939; assembly: GCF_053610105.1. Lineage (NCBI taxonomy): Bacteria > Bacillati > Actinomycetota > Actinomycetes > Kitasatosporales > Streptomycetaceae > Kitasatospora > Kitasatospora sp. NPDC054939. The sequence goes on from NZ_JBSGXP010000105.1 coordinate 8,683, forward strand.
ATCGGCCAGTACCGGCTGATCACCCCCGAGCCGCACCCGCACACCGCCCCCGACCAGGTCCACACCCTGCTCCACGAAGGCCGCTCCGGCGTCCTGCGGGACGTCAACATCGGCCGCCTGGTGCGGATCGCGCGCCGGCACGACGCGGTCTTCCACCTGGTGCCGCGGATCGGCGACTTCATCGCCCCCGGCACCCCGATCGTCCTGGTCGCCGGGGACCGGCCGCCGCGACCGCGGAGGATCGCGTCGGCGCTCAACGTCGGCGTCGACCGCACCATGCACCAGGACCTCGCGTTCGGCTTCCGCCAGCTCGTCGACATCGCGATCCGGGCACTCTCCCCGGCCGTCAACGACCCCACCACCGCCGTCCAGGCCATCGACCGGATCCACCAACTGCTCGCGATGCTCGTCCACGAGAGCTTCGGCGACCTGCACTTCCGCGACCGGTCCGGCACGGTCCGGCTGGTCGAACCGGTGCCGGACTGGCAGTGCGTGGTCGACCTGGCCTTCACCGAGATCCGCCACTGCGGCGCCGGCCACCCCCAGGTCACCCGCCGCCTCGCCGCCGCCCTCGACGACCTGCTGCGGATCACCCCCGACCACCGCCGGCCCGAACTGCTCGCCCAGCGCCAACTGCTGGACCGGGCGGTGGCCGAACAGGTGACCGACCCGGAACTCCGCGGCTTCGCCCTGCTCCCGGACCGTCAGGGCATCGGCTGACCGCGGCACGGCCCCGGGAAGAGCCGTGTCAGCGGTGTCGCCCGGCGGCGGGGGTGGGGGTGATGGGTGCTCAGGTTGTCGAACTGGTTGCGGTGGTGGCGGGCGCGGGCGGTTCGGTGGCTGCCCCGACCAGGTCGGACGGATCGGTGTTCGCCCCGCAGAGGACCACCGCGGTCCGCGCACCGCTGCGATCGTCCGCCAGCGCGGCGAGGGCCGTCGCGGCGGCGTGCTCCACCGCGATCCGCCGCTCGTCCCACAGCTGCCGTCGCGCCCGCACGATCGCCCTGTCCGGCACCAGCACCGACCGCACCCCCGGCCCTCCGGCAACCCGCACCGCCAACGCCGTCGCCCGACGGGCCCCCAGCGCATCGGAGGCCACCGAGGACACCGGCACGTCCACCGGACCCCCGTGCTCCAGAGCCGCGTTCAACGCCCGGCAGTGCTCCGGCTCCACCGCGACCACCTCGATCCCGTGTCGCTGCGCCGCCGTCGCCACCCCCGCGAACAACCCGCCACCGCCGACCGACACCACCACCCGCTCCAGCCCCGGCACCCGCTCGACCAACTCCTCCAGCAGCGTGCCCGCACCCGCGGCGATCAACGGATCGTCGTACGCGTGCACCGCCAGCGCACCGCTCGCCGCCGCGAACTCCGTAGCGGCGTCCAGCGCCTGCGCGTACTCGGTGCCCGACGGCCGCACCTGCGCCCCGTACGCCCGCAGCCGGGCCAGCTTGACGGCGGGCGCCGTCTCCGGGAGGTACACCGTCGCGCGCACCCCCAGTTCCCGGGCCGCCCAGGCGCAGGCCAGCCCCGCGTTCCCGCCCGACGCGATCACCACGCCCGCCTCCGGCAGGGTGCCCGCCGCGGCGTGCGCACGGAGGAAGTTCTGCGCACCGCGGGCCTTGAAACTGCCGGTGTGCTGCAGGTACTCCAGCGCCAGCCAGAGCCTGCCCGCCCCGTCGTCGCCCGGTGCCACGGCGACCGGCCGCACCCGCCCGGCGATCCGCTCGGTCGCCGCCACCACGTCCGCATACGACAACTGCTCCACGCCGCCGCCTCTCCTCGTTCGCCAGGGAACCACCATCATGGCGGCCCGGATCTCAGGGAGGGTGCTTGTCGCAGGGCGGTGCTGATCTCAGGGAGGTACTGATCCCCCGGCGATCCCGAACGGTGGTGGCCCGGTCTCGGGGTGGCCCCGGTCCTGTGGTGTCCCCGGTCCTGCGGTGTCGCCGCCGGTCCGGTGGCGGCCCGGGCCTCATGGCGCCTCCCACCCGCCGGGCGGGCGGTGGTCGGGGCAGGGTTCCCGGGTGAGGGCCCGCAGGACGAGCTCGACCTGTACGTGTGCGGCGCCCGCACGGATCAGCTCGGTGGTGATGCGGCGGAGCTCCTGCGGCCCGGTGCAGGCGAGTTGGATCTCCAGATCGGCATCGCCCACGAGGGTCAGCCCGCTCTGGATGGCGGGGAACTCGGCCGCCAGCCGGTGGAAGTCGAGCGGTGCGGGACCGAAGCTGATCCGGGCCTGCGCGCGCAACGGTCGGGGCTCGACGGGGGGTGCTTGCGACGGGACCGCCTGGGGAGCCGGCGTCGGGGGAGCGGCCGGCTGAGCAGGGACCGCCAGGGCGGGGACGGTCCGGGCCGTCGCGGGGCTGGGGAGACCGGGGGCGGACAGGGCGGTGGGCCGGTCGGGGTGGTCGGGGTGGTCGGGGTGGGGGAGCGGGCGCAGCGGGTGGGCCGGGCGCGGGTGAGCGGCGCGCGGGTGGGTGGGCACCAGCCGCAGCACGGCGTCGGGACGGGGGGCTTCGCCCATGGCGTCAGCCGTGCTGGAACTGGACGGCGGGAGCGACCGGGGCGGCAGCGACGGGCGGCGCGATCAGACCGGGGTCCAGCACGAGCACGTCCACACCGACCGGCGCGGCGAGTCGCCGGAGCGCCTGCTCGGACAGTGGGACGGAGGGGTGACCGGGGCCCAGCAGCGAGACGAGGGCGTCGGGGGAGCTGAAGCCGACCGCGCACCTGCGGCCGTCCCGGAGCCGGAAGAAGCGAAGCCGCAGGAAGGGGCGGGCGGCGACGGGGACGTGCCAGACGGTGCGACCGGCGGGCGCGATTGCCGGCCGGGCGAATGTGGTGATCTGGGCGGGTGTGGTGGGCCCGTCGGGCGTGGCGGGCTGGGCGTGCCCGGTGTGCTTGCTGTGCTCGGGAGGTTCGGCGTGCTCGGGGAGAGAGGCCATCCTGCGGACTCCTGGGTGGTGGAGCTGCTGCCGGATCCTCGTTGACCCAGGCGGGGAACAGTATCGACGCTAGCCCCCAACACCCTTGCTGTGCACCTTCCCTGACGCTGCGTTGACTATTCGGACAGGTGCTCTCACGCGCTCTTGACGCGCCGGGAGCGCGTCCCGTTGTCGCCGTCGGCGTCCCCGTCGCGGATCCCCGCGCCGAGGGGTGGCGCCTCGATCGGCTTCCCTATCGCTCCCTGTCGAGTAGCATGTGGGGAGTGATGGGGAAGGTTGGGGAGTGAAGAGATGGCGACGCCGAGCCAGTACTACTCCGTCGAACAGGTTGCCGAACTGCTCGGGCTGCACGTCCGGACCGTCCGCGGGTACGTCCGGGACGGCCGACTGAAGGCGACCCGGATCGGCAAGCAGTACCGGATCGCCCGCCAGGACCTCGACGCCCTGACCGGCGCCACCAGCGAACCCGCGGCACCGCGGCCCCGGCCGTACGCCGAGGCGACGACCATCGTGCAGATTGACCGGATCGACCGCGCCGCAGCGGTCCGCGTGCTCAACACGCTCACCGCGGCCACCTCCGGACGCCCCTGGGACGGCCGGCAGCTGCGGATCGAGACCGTACGGGACGAGGAGCGCGAGAGCCTCAAGCTCATCCTCCTCGGCAGCCCGGCCGACACCGCCGAACTGCTGCGGCTGGTCGACGCCCTGATCGAGGGAGAAGGACCGGAATGACCCAGGAGACCGACATGACCGACCCGGTGGGACCGCCGACAGGGGACGTAGGGGACGCAGGGGACGCAGGGGACGCAGGGGCCCCGGCGCTGCTGGAGGACGTCCACGGGGTGAACGTGCTGTTCCTCACCGCCGACGGCGAGCCGGTGCGCGACGAACGGGGCGCGCTCGACCTCATCGGCGATGCGGGCTACCACGGCGCGCAGTGGGTGGCCGTGCCCGTGGCGCGGTTCGGCGAGGACTTCTTCCGGCTGCGCACCCGCGTCGCCGGGGACATCGTGCAGAAGTTCGCCAACTACCGGTTGGGCCTCGCCGTCGTGGGCGACATCAGCCGGTACACGCAGACCGGTACGGCCCTGCGCGAGTTCGTCGACGAGAGCAACCGCGGCAGCCAGCTCTGGTTCGTCGCCGACGCCGATGCGCTGCGGAGCCGCATCGCCGCCGGGGCCCTCGGCCGGGGCGCGGCCCGAGCCTGACACCGGACGCGTGCCGGCGAGGCCGGCCCCCGGCCGACACCGGAGCCGACGGGGACACGGCGACCCGGCTCAGCGGAACCGGTCCGCGCGGTCGGCGAGCCACTCCTCCAACGGGCGGGCCGGGGAACCCGTGACGGCCTCGACGGTATCGGTCACCTCCTCGGGGGCGTCGATCCTGGCGGCGAGGTGGTCGAGGGCGCCCGCGACCACGGACGGCGGCCAGCCCGCGCCGAGCAGAGCGGTGTGTGCCTCCGCGCGGGAGACCTCCTCCCACCGGAACCGTCGGCCGACGACGCGGCCGATCAGCCGGACCTGCTCGGCCTGCGTGGGTGCGGCCGGGCCGGTCAGGGCGTACCGGGCGCCGTGGTGGCGCTCCTCCAGCAGCGCCCGGACCGCCACCGCTGCGATGTCGCGCTCGTCGATCAGGGCCAGGCCCGCCCCGCCGCCGAACCCGCGGACGGTGCCGCTCCCGCGCAACTCGCCCGCCCACCGCAGGGTGTTGGCCATGAACCCGCCGGGGCGCAGCGCCGTGTGCCGGACCCCGGTCGCCGCGACCAGCGCCTCGATCGCGGCGTCGGGCCGGCCCGGTGACTCCGGACCCCGGCCGGGTACGTCCCGGACGGCGGCCGAGGACAGCTGCACGACCGCCGTCGCCCGTGCCGTCAGCGCGGCCACCGCCGCGGCGGCCCCGTCGGCGGTGGGCAGCGGCCACGACAGGAACACCGCGTCGACGCCGCGCGCCGCCGCGGCGAGCGACGCGGCATCGGTGAGGTCCCCCTGCACCGGCCGGACCCCGGACGCCGGCGCGCCGCCCGGTGGCCTGCGGCCGAGCGCCACCACCTCCACCCCCTCGGCGGCCAACTGCGCGGTGACCTGCCGTCCGACCGTGCCCGACGCACCCACGACCAGTACCTTCATCGTTCCCGCCCCTCCCGGTGCTCCGTGAACTCCCTTGTCGATCACCGTAGATCGCCCGACCGGGACGACCCATGCGCCACTGTCTCGCCCCCTTGCGCGATCGTCTCGCCGGTCGCCGGTCGCCGGTCGCCGGTCGCCGGTGGCCCGGGCCCGGGGCCGGGCGACGGGTGGCAGGTGACCGGCGACCGCCCGCCGGTGACCGGTACGGTGGCGAGCCATGGACGTGCTCAGCGACGTGGTGTCCGCCCTGCGGACCGGCGAGCCCCGCGCCGCCCGGACCGAGTGGTACGCGCCCTGGGGCCGGCGCTTCCTCCCGGCTCCCGGCGGCGGCGGGTTCACGGTGGTCCTGCAGGGTGCGTGCTGGCTGCTGCGGGACGGCAGTGACCCGCTGGCACTCGGCGCCGGCGATGTGCTCTACCTGTCGCGCGGCGACGGCTACGCCCTGGCCGACCACCCCGCGAGCCCACTCGCCGCGGCCTCCTGCGAGCCGAGGGCCGACAGCGGCCACGAGCAGCGCTACGCCGCCCCCGGGGCGGGCCTGCCCCGGTCGGACGGACGGCTCCCGACGACCGTCACCCTGTGCGGCGCCTACCAGTTGGATGGCGCCCGGGCCCACCCGCTGCTCCGGGACCTGCCGGACGTCCTCCGCCTTCCCGACCGGCCGGGGCAGCACGCCGCCGGTATCCGGTCCGTCGTCGACCTGCTCGCGGCCGAGCTGGCCGGCCCCGGGCTCGGCGTCGACCTCCTCGTACCGGCACTGCTGGACACCCTTCTGCTGCTCGTCCTCCGGGAGTGGTTCGAGACCCGGGGTGCCGAGGACGGCGCCGACGGGTGGGCCGCGGCGCTCACCGACCCGGCGGTCGGTGCGGCCCTGCTGGCCCTCCACCGGGCACCGGCCCGGGCCTGGACGGTGGCCGGCCTGGCCGCCGGGGCCGGCCTCTCCCGTGCCGCCTTCGCCCGGCGCTTCACCACCCTGGTCGGGCGACCGCCGCTGGCGTACCTGACCTGGTGGCGGATGGTGCTGGCGGCCGGCTGGCTCCGTGACTCGGACCTGCCGCTCGGCGCGGTGGCGGTCCGGGTCGGGTACGGCTCGGAGTCGGCGCTCACCGCCGCCTTCAAGCGCGAGTACGGGGTGCCGCCCGGGCGGTACCGGGACGACCGGGAGGCCCGCGGACCCCGGCGGGCCGAGGACCCGCCGGGTGCGCCGGTCGCGACGGGCGGGCTCAGTGGCCCTCCTCCTCCGGGCGGGCCCGGCGCGGCAGCAGGAAGGCGACCGCGAACGCGAGGGCCAGGGCCGCAGCGGTGAGCCCGAGGGTCCAGCCTGCGGCCGACCGCGCCCCGTCGGACGCCGCCCACCCGAAGTAGGCCGTGCCGAGCACCGCGACCCCGATCGAACCGCCCAACTGCTGCACCGCGTTGAGGACGCCGGAGGCGGAGCCGCTCTCGGACTCCTCCACCCCGGCGAGGGCTATGTCGAAGAACGGGGCCATGATCAGGCCGAGCCCGAAGCCGGTGACGACCAGGGCGGGGATCAGCACCCAACTGCTCAGGCCGGACGACCAGTGCGCGATGCTCGCCCAGAGGCCGAGCGTTCCGAGGGCGGCCACGACCATCCCCGCCTGCAGCACGCTGCGCCCGTACCTGCGGCCCAGGACGGCGCCGGAGAGCACGGCGCCGATGACGATGCCGATCGAGAACGGGATCAGCGTCAGCCCGGAGTGCAGCGGGCTCCAGCCGAGGCCGAGCTGGAGGTAGAGGGTGAAGGTCAGCATCAGGCCGGACATCGCGGCGAAGAAGACCACCCCGGTGGCGAGCGCCGAGGTGAAGGCGCGTCGGCCGAGGATCGAGGGCTCGATCAGCGGGGTGCCGCCGCGGTGCAGCACCAGCCGCTGGTGCCGGGTGAACAGCCAGAGCACCGGCGGCGAGCAGGCCATGGCGAGGTACGTCCAGAGCGGCCAGCCGAGTTCGCGGCCCTGCACCAGCGGGTGGACCAGCAGCAGGACGGCGGCGCTGAGCAGCAGGACCCCGACCGGGTCGAGGCGGCCGGCCCCGGCCGCCCGGGCGGTGCGGTCGGTGGGCAGGAGGCGGCTCGCCGCGACGACGGTGGCGATCCCGACCGGGACGTTGATCAGGAAGATCATGCGCCAGCCGGTGCCGAACCAGTCGGCGTCGGTGAGGTAGCCGCCGAGCGTCGGGCCGAGCACCGAGGAGAGGCCGAGGACCGGGCCGAAGAGACCGAAGGCCGCGCCCACCTCCTTCGGCGGGAACATGGCCTTGATCAGGCCGAGGCCCTGCGGGATCAGCAGCGCGCCGAACAGGCCCTGAAGCGTACGCGCGCCGATCAGCAGGCCGGGGCCGGTGGCGGTGGCGCAGAGCACCGAGGCGGCCGTGAAGCCCGCGGCCCCGGTGATGAACAGCCGCTTGCGGCCGAGCAGGTCGCCGAGCCGGGCGCCGGTGATCAGCAGGACGGCGAAGGCGAGCGTGTAGGCGGCGGAGATCCACTGGATCTGCGACTCGCTCCCGCCCAGCTCGCGCTGGATCACGGGGGAGGCGACGCCGACGATCGTCGCGTCCAGGAGGTCCATGACCTCGGCGGCGAGGATCACGCCCAGGGCGAGCCAGCGGTAGCGGTAGCCGCGGGCCGTGGCGTCCGCGGCTCCACCAGCGGCGGACGCAGCCGCGGGCCCGGAGGACCGGGATCCGGGAGCCGGGGGCGCGGGCGGCCGGGATCCGGGAGTCGGGGAGGTGGTGGGCGGCGGAGGCGGTGCGGTCGGGTGCGTCATGAGGTCCCCCTCGGGAAGGTGAACGCCGTTCGAGTGAACGAACGCTGTTTTTCTCGACGAACAGTGTTCTGTCATGGAACGCTGTTCGTGTCAAGCGGTAATGTGGCAGTGTCGCCGAGACCCGAGGAGTCCCCCATGACCCATGCAGCCCCGCGCCCGAGCTGGCCGGGCCCCTGGAAGGAAGTGGGGCCGTCCGCGCCCAAACGGCGCCCGCTGACGCGCGACCGGATCGTCGAGGCGGCGCTGATGATCGTCGACACCGAGGGCCTGGACGCGCTGAGCATGCGCCGGGTGGGCCAGGAGCTGGGCACCGGCGCGGCCAGCCTGTACGCCCATGTCAGCAACAAGGAGGAGCTGATCGAGCAGGTCCTCGACGTGGTCTACGGCGAGATCGAACTGGAGGAGCCCGACCCGACCGCATGGGAGGAGCAGATCAAACGGATACTGCGCCGCGCCCGGTCCGTCATCGGCGGCCACGGCGACATCGCCAGGGCCGCCATGGAGTCCAACGTGCCCGTCACGCCCAACGCGCTGGACTCGGCCGAGTGCATGCTCGCCGTCCTGCGGGCCGGCGGCCTGGACGACCAGACGGCCGCGTACGGGGTGGACCTGCTCTCGCTCTACGTCACGGCGACGACCGTCGAGGAGAGCTCCCGGCGCGGCGTCTCGGAGGAGCAGTCGCAGACGTACACCGAGGGGGTCCGGGCCTTCTTCGAGAGCATTCCGGCGGACCGCTACCCGGTGTTCAGCAGCATGGCGGGCGCGCTCACCCGCAGCGTGGGTGACGAGCGGTTCGAGTTCGGCCTGGACATCCTGGTGGCCGGCCTCGCCCGCCAGGCCGGGGCGGAACAGCGAGCCTGAGCGCGGCCGGACGGATCCGCGCGCCCGGACGGATCGGCGCGGGCCGGCGGGCCGGGCGGCCCCGGTGGAGGCAGTGGGAACGGCGGAACCCCCGCCCTGAGGGGGACGGGGGTTCCGTGAGCGACGAACCGGGGGTGCCCGGGGGAGAGGAGGTGCGGTCAGCCGGCGTCGGCTGCCGGAGCCGGCCGCTGGCTGCGCTTGTCGAGCGAGGCCAGGTAGGCGTTGTACGCGGCCAGCTCGGCGTCACCGCTGCGGTCCTCGGCGCGGTCGCGGCGGCGGGCCTGGCGCTGCTCGGAGCCCATCCACTGGTACACCAGGGCGATCAGCACGATCGCGGTCGGGATCTCGCCGAACGCCCAGGTGATCCCGCCGGCGACCTTCTGGTCCGCCAGCAGGTCGGTACCGGGGGGTGCGCCCTCCTGGGTGAAGGTCGTGACCAGCGGGCTGCCGGCCATCATGACGGCCACGCCGAAGAAGGCGTGGAACGGCATCCCCATGAACAGCTCGATGATCCGCATGACGTGGCCGGGCCGGTGCGGGCCCGGGTCGACGCCCATGATCGGCCAGAAGAACGCCAGACCGGTGGCGAGGAAGTGGACCATCATGAAGATGTGCCCGAGGCGGTACGCCATCAGGAAGTCGAACAGGGGGGTGAAGTAGACGCCGTACAGGCTCGCGATGAACAGCGGGATGGTGAACGCCGGGTGCGAGATCACCCGCACGTAGGTGCTGTGCAGCAGCGCCACGAGCAGCTCGCGCGGTCCGCGCGGACGGCCCTTGCCGGTCGGGCGCAGCGCGCGCAGTGCCAGGGTGATCGGGGCGCCGAGAAGCAGCAGGATCGGCGACAGCATCGACAGCACCATGTGCTGCATCATGTGCGCGCTGAACAGCACCATGCCGTAGTCGTTGAGCCCGGTGCAGGTGACCAGGATCACCGAGCCGGTGCCCGCGGCCCAGGCGACGGTGCGGCCGATCGGCCAGCGGTCCCCGCGCCGGTGCAGCCGGACGGCCCCCGCCACGTACAGGCCGAGCGCGACCAGGCTGCCGATCAGGAACACCCAGTCCGGCGACCAGGTCCACACCGAGGAGAAGGAGAACGGGCCCAGCTGTGTCATCCCACCGTGGTGGTGCATCCCTGACATTCCGTCGCCCATCGGCGGGTCCTGCTTTCCATCCGCGCGGCCCCTGACCGGGCCCGGTTCGTCCGTTTTGCTTGGACCTACAGACTAGGCGGGCCTTAACCGGGCCCCTCGGGCGCCCCCTCCCGGCCCGCCCGTACGTCGTCGAACGGATGTGCACCGGCGGACGGGGACGCGCAGTGGGCCGCGAACCGGCAGGCGCGGACCGGCGGACGTGCTGATCGGGCGCACCCTGGAGCCGGGGCGGAGCCGAGGCCGGGCCGGGGCGCGGCAGGAGCGGGGACGGACAGGTCCGAGCCGGGCAGGTCCGAGCTGGGCCGGTTCACGCGGGTCGCGGGACGAGGGTGTTCTCGCTGGTGCGGCCGGCGGCGAAGTCGTCGACGTTGCGGACGGTGGCCTCGATGATCTGGCCGACCGCGGTGGCGGTGAAGTACGCCTGGTGGGAGGTGACCAGTACCTGGGGGAAGGTGACCAGGCGCGCGAGGACGTCGTCGGTGACGCCGCGGATGGAGCGGTCGGTGAAGAAGACGCCGGTCTCCTCCTCGTACACGTCCAGGCCGACGCCCGAGAGCCGGCCCGTGCGGAGGGTCTCGACCAGGGCGGCGCTGTCGACGAGTCCGCCCCGGCTGGAGTTGATCAGGATGGCGTCGTCCTTCATCAGGGCGAGCGCCGCGGCGTCGATCAGGTGGTGGGTGGCGGGTACGAGCGGTACGTGGAGGCTGACGAGGTCCGAGGCGGCGAGGAGCTCGTCCCGGTCGACGTACTCCATGCCGAGGTCGAGGCAGGCCGGGTTGGGTGCGATGTCCCAGCCGAGCAGCCGGGTGCCGAAGCCCTGGGCGATCCGGGCGAAGCACTCGCCGATCTTGCCGGTGCCGAGGACGCCGACGGTCATGCCGTGGATGTCGCGGCCGAGCAGCCCGTCCAGGCGGAAGTCGAACTCGCGGGTGCGGTTGGCCGCGCGGTTGAGCCGGCGGTTGAGGGCGAGGGCGAGCGTCCAGGCGTGCTCGGCGACGGAGTACGGGCTGTAGTGGGAGACCCGGGCCACGGTGAGGCCGAGTTCGGCGGCGGCCTCCAGGTCGATGTTGTTGAAGCCGGTGGAGCGCTGGGCGATCAGCTTGGTGCCGCCCTCGGCGAGCAGGGTGAGCGTCTCGGTGTCGAGCACCGCGTTGACGCTGCTGCTGACGGCGGTGTAGCCGGCGGCGAGCGGTGCGGTGTCGCGGTTGAGGAAGACGTCCAGGCAGCGGAGCTCGTGCCGGCCGGTGACGGCCTTCTCCAGCAGCGGGCGTTCGTCGGCCTGCACCCCGTACGCGAGGATCTCCATCGGCTGGTCCCTTCGGTCGTGGTCGAGTCGGTGCTCCGGTCGTTCCGGTGGTGCGCGCCGTGCCGCCCGTCGCACGGGGGAGCATCGCGCCGGCAGCGGCCGCGCGGGCCGAACCGGTCCGCGTCGGGCCCGCACGCGTCGCGCCACTGCGCTTCCGGCCACGCTAGTGGCCGGGATCACCTGCCGCATCGCGCCATCCTGGCGATTCGGGCGGGGAGGGCACATGGGGAGCTCAGGGGGAGGATCTTCGGCGGGCTGTGTACGTAACGTGAAGATCCCTGCGCTTCTGATGATCACTCAGTAAGGACGCCGCAGATCCTTCTGTCCGACTATCGGACATCGTCGTCTCGGTTTGGCTGGATCGAAGCCCAACCAAGGCCACCCCCGCCGATCGGCTGTTCCGCAGGCATAGACGCCCTGAAAGCATCGAAATATCGAGAGCGATCATGAATTCGCCTCGGATTAACGTTCCTGCAAGCGTTCATGAACGACGCCCCAACTCTCCGCGGGCGTCCAAGGGGGTATCACCATGTCCGAACTCACCCATGCCTCGGAGCTGACGCGCCGACGGATGCTCCAGGGGGCCGCCGTCGCGCTCACCGCCGCGGCCGGCACCGTCGTGCTCGGCGTCGCCGGGCCGACCGGGAAGTCGGCCACCGCCGCCGATCCGGGAGCCTCCGACACCTTCGACGAGGTCTTCCGGGGCCGCCGGATCCAGGGCCGCCCGGTCGGCGCCGACGAGCCGGGCGCCGGCGGCCACCACCACGGCACCACCGGTAGCGGCGGGGGCACCGGCTACCAGGTGCGGATCGACGGCGAGGAACTGCACATGATGCGCAACGCCGACGGCACCTGGATCAGCGTCGTCAACCACTACCAGACCTACCCGACGCCCCGCGCGCTCGCCCGCGCGGCCGTCAACGAGCTCCAGGGGGCGGAGCTCGTCCCGATCACCACCGCCTGACCTCGGGTCCGGCCCCGCACCACCCGCGCCACGCGCCACGCGCCACCCGCGTACCGCGCCACCTCGCGCACATCACCGCGCACCGCGCCACCGCGCGCGCCGCACCACCCGTGCCCCGCACCACCACGCACACACCACCGCGACCACCATCACCACCGAGGGGGGACTCATGGCAGTCCGCAAGAACCAGGCGACCCTGACGGCCCAGGAGAAGCGCGCCTTCGTCAACGCCGTGCTCGCGCTCAAGCGCAACGGCGGCTACGACTCCTTCGTCAGCACCCACAACACGTTCATCATCAGCGACACCGACAACGGCGAGCGGGTCGGTCACCGTTCGCCGTCCTTCCTGCCCTGGCACCGCAAGTTCCTGCTCCAGTTCGAGCAGGCGCTCCAGGCGATCGACCCGACCGTGAACCTCCCGTACTGGGACTGGACGGCCGACCGCTCGGCCAGTGCCACCATCTGGGGCGCGGACTTCATGGGCGGCAACGGCCGCAGCAGCGACGGCCAGGTCACCACCGGCCCGTTCGCCTACTCCTCCGGCAACTGGACGCTGACGGTGCGCCCGGACAGCCGCCAGTACCTGCGCCGCTCCCTGGGCACGTCGGTGGCCCAGCTGCCGAGCCGATCCGACGCCGACGGCGTGCTGGCGATCACCACCTACGACGCCGCGCCGTGGAACAGCTCCTCGGACGGCTTCCGCAACAACCTGGAGGGCTGGCGCGGCGCCAACCTGCACAACCGGGTGCACGTCTGGGTCGGCGGCCACATGATGACCGGGATGTCGCCCAACGATCCGGTGTTCTGGCTGCACCACTGTTTCATCGACAAGCTCTGGTCGGAGTGGCAGAAGCGCCACCCCTCGTCCGGCTACCTGCCCACCGCGGGCACCGCCAACGTGGTCGACCTGAACGAGACCATGAAGCCGTGGAACAACGTCACCCCGGCCGACCTCCTCGACCACAGCGCCCAGTACACCTACGACACCGGCTTCTGAGGAGCACGGCCGAACACGCCGGGAGCACCGCCGAACACGCCGACGGCGGGCGGCGGTCAGAGGACCGTCTCGGCCTCCAGGTAGCGGTCCTGCGGCACGGTCTTCAGCTCGGCGACCGCGTCGGCCAGCGGCACCAGGTTGATGTTGGTGCCCTGCAGCGCGGTGATGTGGCCGAAGGCGCCCTTGTGGACGGCCTCGACGGCGTGCCAGCCGAAGCGGGTGGCCAGCACCCGGTCGTACGCGGTCGGGGTGCCGCCGCGCTGGGTGTGGCCGAGGATCACCGGGCGGGCCTCCTTGCCGAGCCGGTGCTCCAGCTCGCGGGAGAGCTGGGTGGCGATGCCGGTGAAGCGCTCGTGGCCGTAGATGTCCTTGGTGCCCTCCTCCCAGTGCATGGTGCCGGGCTCGGGCTTGGCGCCCTCGGCGCACACCACGATCGCGAACTTCTTCTGCCGGTCGAAGCGCTCGCGGACGACGGCGGTGAGCTTGTCGATGTGGAACGGCCGCTCGGGGACGACGATGGCGTGCGCGCCGGCCGCCATGCCCGCGTTGAGCGCGATCCAGCCGGTGTGCCGGCCCATGACCTCGACGACCATGACCCGCTGGTGCGACTCGGCGGTGGTCTTCAGCCGGTCCAGGGCCTCGGTGGCGACCGAGACGGCGGTGTCGAAGCCGAAGGTCACGTCGGTGGCGGCGATGTCGTTGTCGATGGTCTTCGGCACGCCGACGATCGGCAGGCCCGCGTCGCTCATCAGCTTGGCGGCCTTCAGGGTGCCCTCGCCGCCGATCGGGATGACCGCGTCCAGGCCGAGGTCGGCGCAGTAGCGCTTGGCGCGCTCGACGCCGTCCCGCAGGTGGCTCGGCTGGACCCGCGAGGAGCCGAGGATGGTGCCGCCCTGGGCGAGGATGCCGCTCACCGAGTCCAGGGTCAGGGGGCGGTGCACGCCCTCCAGGAAACCGCGCCAGCCGTCCTCGAACCCGATGATCTCGTCGCCGTGGTCGACCACCCCCCGGTGGACCACGGAGCGGATCACCGCGTTCAGGCCGGGGCAGTCACCGCCGCTGGTCAGCACTCCAATACGCATTGCTTTGCAACTCCCGAGCAGAACCGAGGATCGGCCGGACTACCAGGCTGTGACGACACCGCACCGTAGCGGCCCGCCGCCGCGCCGAGGTGGCGGGCAGATGGCCGCGGGGTGAAGGGACCGGCCGCGGGAGGGGCCCAGAGGGCGGGGCACCCGAGACAGGCCGTGCAGTCGAGGATACGGCTCCTGCGTCCGGCCGGGCAGGAGCCGACGCGGGAGCGGCGCCGTCGGCGCCCCCGCGCGGAAGTGCAGCCTGCTGCCGAGGAGGGTGTGCAGCCGGCAGCCCCATTGTCGTACGTCTTCGCCGTTCCGCGGACCGGGTGCCCGCATGGCGGGCACCCGGCGGCGGGCGGCGGCGACCTACGCGGGGCGCGAAGTTGCCGCGATGCGTTCGGCGCGCAGCGCGTCGTACCAGGTGGTGTCGGCCGGCGGCAGGGCGTTGACGTCCAGCGCCAGCTTGAGGAGCATGTCCGCGACCGCGGGGTTGCGGGCCATGACGGGGCCGTGCAGGTAGGTGCCGAAGACGGTGTCGCGGAAGGCGCCCTCGGTGCCGTCGCCGGTGCCGTTGCCCCGGCCGACGGCGACCCGGGCCAGCGGCTTGACGCCCTGGCCGAGGTGGGTGACGCCCTGGTGGTTCTCGAACCCGGTCAGCTGCGGCAGGCCGAGCTGCGGGTCGACGTCGGCGAGCACGTCGCCGACGCAGCGGGCGCCCTCGCCGCGGGTGGTCCAGACGTCCAGCAGGCCGAGGCCGGGCTCCCGCTCGCCGAGGTCGTTGACGAACTCGTGGCCGAGGATCTGGTAGCCGGCGCAGACCGCGAAGATGATCGCGCCGTTCTCGGCGGCCCGGACCAGGCCGGTGTCGGCGCGCAGCCGCTCGGCGGCGAGCCGCTGCGGGCGGTCCTCGCCGCCGCCGATCAGGTAGATGTCGCCGCTGGTGGGCACCGCCTGGTCGGAGCGGACGTCGATCCGGGTCACGCCCAGGCCGCGCTGGCGGGCCCGGCGCTCCACGACCAGGGCGTTGCCCCGGTCGCCGTAGGTGCTGAGCAGGTCCGGGTAGACCCAGACCACGCGCAGGCTGCTCTCACTCATCCCTCAAGGCCTTCCGTCACGATGTGCTCGGCCGGCATCAGCCGGCCACGACCTTCCGCAGCTGCTGGAAGGCGGTGTAGTTGGCGATCGCCTCGATCCGGCCGGGCGGGGCCATCCGGACGGCCTGCTCCAACGAGTCCACCACGTGGAACTGCAGTCCGGCGACCTCCAGGCGGACGGCCAGGTCCAGCTTGCGCTGGCCCATCACGAACACCGGGTGCCCGGCGAGGCGCTCGTAGTCGACGTCCCACAGCCAGGAGGTGTCGGTGCCGTCGGCGTCGAGCGCGTTGACGGAGAGGATGACCGGGGCGGGCGGGCCGTCGATCAGCGAGAAGGTCTCCAGCCAGCCGGCCGGGTTCTTCGCGAGCAGCAGCCTTATGTCGCGGCCCTGGTACTGGACCACGTCGTAGCGGCCGGCGACCGCGGTGACGGACTGCATCCGCTCCAGCGCGACCTGCGGGGCCACCCCGAAGACCGCGGCGACCGCGGCGGAGCTGGTGGCGTTGGCCAGGTTGGCGCGGCCGGGCAGCTGCAGCTGGATCGGCCAGGCGCCGCGCTGCGGGTCGATCACGTGGGTGCCCTGGAGCGCCCAGTGCGGGTTGGGGCGGCGGAAGCCGCACTCCTGGCAGAACCAGTCCTCGCCGGGCCGCTGCATCACGCCGCCGCAGGCGGGGCAGGACCAGGCGTCCTCCTTCCACGCCTGCCCGGCGGCCACCCAGACCACCTTCTTGCAGGACGAGGCGGCCCAGGTCACCAGCGGGTCGTCGGCGTTGGCGACGACCACGGCCTCGGTGTCCTTGAGCCCCTCGCGCCACTTCTCGGCCATCATCCGGGTCTCGGCGGCGCGGTCCAGCTGGTCGCGGGAGAGGTTGAGCAGGGCGATCGCCTTGGGGCGGGTGTCGCGGGCGACCCCGGCCAGGTACTTCTCGTCGACCTCGATGACACCGAAGCGGGCGTCGCTGCCGCCGGCCAGGGCCGAGGTGATGCCGGCCGGCATGTTGGCGCCCAGCGCGTTGGAGACCACCGGGCCGGCGGCGCGCAGCGCCTCGGCGATCAGGCGGGTGGTGGTGGTCTTGCCGTTCGTGGCGCTGACCAGCACGACGTCCAGGTGGTCGGCGAGGGTGGCGAGCAGATCGGGGTCGAGCTTGAGGGCGATCTTGCCGCCGATCACCGAGCCGCTTCCCCGGCCGGCCTTCTGGGAGAGGGCCGCGGCCACCCGGCCCGCGGTGACCGCGATCTTGGCGCGGGCGGGCAGCGAGGCGTCGCGTGCGCCTGTGGGCTCCGTTTCGGTGCCTGCCATGCTCAGTGATTCCTCCTTGCTGCGGCACCACCCGGGGCCGGATAACAGGCCGTCGGGCGGCGGGGACGGGGCCAGCCTACCGACTCCGCCGCCCGGCTCGGTGCTCCGGACCCCGTGCGGCCTGCTCCGACGCCGGGAACCGGCCCGTTGCGGGGGTCCTGACCCGGGGTCAGTCCGGGCGGTGCACGGACGGGCCGCCCGCAGCCGGGGACGCCCCCCGGCGGCGGGCGGTTCCCGGGCCCCGCACGGGCCCGCGGCGGGGACCGGGCGGGGCCCCGCCTTGCGCCGCCGGGGCGCTGCTCGACGGTGCCGGGGCGCCGGCCGCGAACGGCCGGGGCCCCGGGTACGCCCGTGCTACCGCCCCGGCCGCTGCCGCCCGTACTACCGCCCCGGCCGCGTACCGTCCGTGCTGCCGCCCGTACTACCGCCCCGGCCGCGTACCGTCCGTGCTGCCGCCCGTACTACCGCCCCGGCCGCGTACCGTCCGTGCTGCCGTCCGTGCTACCGCCCCGGCCGGGTCTGCCAGGGCACCGGCAGCTCCTCGGCCGCCTCCGCCAGATGCGCGGTGATCACCAGGGTGCCCTCCTCGACCTGGTAGTCCAGCGGCGCGGCCAGCTTGCGCATGGTCGCGATCAGCCCGCTGTTGGACGACTGCGTGATCGCGTACACCGTCTCCACCCCGGCCTCAAGAGCCAGCGCGGACATCCGGCGCATCAGGTCGAGGCCCAGCCCGCGCCGCTGCCAGGCGTCCTCGACCAGCACGGCGACCTCCGCGCCGTCGTCGTCCCACATCAGGTGCCCCAGGGCGACCAGCCGCCCGTCCGCGGCCTCGACCGCCAGGGTCTGCCCGTGCCGGGCGTCCAGCAGGTGGTCGAGGTAGCGGTCGGCGTCCCGGACCGGGCCGTGGTAGCGCTTGCGAAGGGTGTCCGGCGAGCAGCGGCCGTGCATGGCCAGCGCCGCCGCCTTGTCGCCCGCATCGGCCCGCCGCACGGTCAGCGAGGTCCCGGCGGGCAGCGTCAGCCGCGAGCGGACGTCCGGCACCCGGGGCCCGAGCAGGGTGTCCAGCTCGACCAGGGCCTGCGCCCGGGCGAACTCGGTCGGCGTGAACGGCAGGTGCGGGCGGGTGAGCTCGATCAGGTCCCCGGACGGGGCGGGCAGCCGCATCACGTGGCCGTCCACGCCGGCCGCCGCCGCCCGCGCCCCGCCGCCGGGGAACTGGCGGATCGTGCACTGCCCGAACAGCCCCCGCAGCGCGATCGGCAGCTCGGCGGCGTCCAGCGCCGTCCGGGTCGCCAGCGCCAGGACGTGCGTCGGCACGTCCACCAGGTCGTGGGTGTCCGCCGGGTCGGTCCAGATGTCGTGCCCACCCGCCGACGCGATCAGGGCCGCCAGCCGGTCCCGGGTGAGCGACTTCGGGGCGCGCACGAAGAACTCGTCGACGGTGCCCTCCGGCAGCGGGTGGGACTGCATCGAGACGATGTTCACCCGCCGTTCGGCGAAGGCCGTGCACACCCGTGCCAGGCTGCCCGGGGAGTCCTCCACCGTGGTGCGCACCCGCCAGAGCACGGTCTCCTCGAAGTCGTCCAGCGGACCGCGCAGCGGTTCGGCGCCGACCGCGACCGGACCGGGGGGCCCGGCGGCCGGAACCGGATCCGGCGGCCCGTGGAGCTGGTGCCGCTCCGCCCACCAGGCGTGGAACAGCGCCGTGGCGAGCAGGGCGGTGGCCGAGGCGGCCAGCACCAGTGGGCCGCTCGGACCGTGCACCACGATCTTGGCGACCAGGTCGGCGGCGGTCACCGAGAGGAAGATGGCGGCGAGTTCGACGGTGGTGCGGCGCCAGTGCCGGGCTCTGCCGCCGCGCCGCTGGGCACGGGAGGGGGTCGGGGTCGTGGGGTGCTCGGTCGTCAGCTGCTCCAAGTGCTCCATGCCATCAATCTGCCGCTCGGGTGTTTCGTGATCACGAATCCCCCGTGACCTGTCGGTAAATGTCTCCGCGGACCGGTTAACGACGCGACCGACCGCCGGGCAACCCTCCCCGGCAGCCGCCGCGGGCGCCCCGACGCAGCTGCCCCGGCACCGCCGACACCCATCGCCCCGGGCACCCGGCACCGCCGGCACCCATCGCCCCGGGCACCCGGCGCAGCCGCACCGGTCCGCTCAGCGGGCGGCGAGCAGCTCCCCGGCCGCTGCCTTCACCTCGGCGACCAGCAGCTCCAGGTCCGCCTCCGTCGTCGCCGCGTTCAGCAGACAGGCCCGCAGCATCTCCCGCCCGCCCAGCTGCGCCCCGGTCACGAACACCCGGCCGCGCCGCTGCACCGCCGCCGGCAGCTCCCGGTTGAGGGCGTCCACCGCGGCGTCGTCCAGGCCCGCCGCCCGGTGGCGGAACGCGGTGATCGAGGTCTGTACCGGCGCCAGCAGCTCCAGCTCCGGATCCGCCGCGACCAGCTCCCCGAGCCGCCGGGCCAGCGCCGTGCAGCGGGCGACGTCGGTGGCGAGGCCGTCCCGGCCGCGGTGCGCGATCGTCGCCCAGACCTTCAGGGCGCGGAACGGGCGGGTCTGCTCCGTCCCGTACTCGGAGAACCAGCCCAGCTCGCCCGCCGCCTCGTCGCGCAGGTAGGACGGCACCAGGCTGAAGGTCGAGCGCAGCTCCGCCGTGTCCCGTACCAGGGCGCAGCCGCAGTCCACCGGCACGCCGAGCCACTTGTGCGGGTCCAGGGCGAGCGAGTCGGCCCGCTCCAGCCCGGCGTAGCGGTGCGCGATCTCCGGGTCCAGCACGCCGAAGGCCCCGTACGCGCCGTCCACGTGCAGCCACAGGCGCTGCTCGGCGCAGACGTCGGCGATCGGGTCGAACGCGTCCACCGCCCCGGTGCCGACCGTCCCCGCGGACGCCGCCACCAGGAACGGCAGCAGCCCCGCCGCCCGGTCCCGCTCCACCGCGGCCCGCAGCCCGGCCGGGTCCAGCAGGCCGCCCGGCGCGGTGGGGACGGTGCGCAGGTGCCGGCTGCCGAGGCCCAGCAGCTCGGCGGCCTTGCGCACACAGGAATGGGTCTCCCCGGTGGCGTACGCGACCAGCGGCGGCATGCCCGCCAGGCCGTCCTCGCGCACGTCCCAGCCGGCCAGCCGGGCGGCCCGGTTGCGGGCCGCGGCCAGGCAGACGATGGTCGCCATCGACGTGCCCGAGGTCAGCAGGCCGCCACCGGCCGGGTGCGGGAAGCCCACCAGCTCGGCGATCCAGCGGACCACCGCCCGCTCCAGGTGGACGTCGGCGTGGTCGCCGCCCGCCGAACTCGGGTTCATCGCGGCGGCGGCGAAGGAGGCGAGCACCCCAGCCGGCGCGGGCGCCGAGTTCACCCAGCCGAAGAAGCGCGGACTGCCGTTGCCCATCGGGTACGGCAGCACGTCGGCCGCGATCCCGGCCAGCAGCTCGTCGAGCGGGCGGCCGGTCGCGGGCAGCGGCGCCTCCAGCAGGGCCTTGCGGTGCCCGTCCGGCACCGGCTGCCAGACCGGTCGGTCGGCGAGCCCGGCGAGGTGGTCGGAGACCAGGTCGGCGGCGGCGTGCGCAGCCGCACGGAAATCGGTCACCCGGGGGGCGGCGTCGCGGGGGTCGGCGTCGTGCGGGGCGGCCCCACGGGGGGCGGCGTCGCGGAAATCGGTCACGGAGTGCTCCAGCGGGAGGGGATCGGCGCGGGATCGGCGCGGCGTCCTCGGCGCACCCGTTGCCGGAATCCTAGATCAGCCCCCGGAGACGGCGAAGGCCCGTCCGACGGACGGGCCCGGCCACTGCCCCGGCGCGGCGGGGATCAGTCCAGCGTGCTCGACAACCCGCTCGCGGAGCGGCAGTAGCCCTGCATCTCCTTGTCGGTGATCTTGGCGCAGAGCCGGCCCGCCGCACCGCCGTCCGTGTAGTTGACCGTGTAGTAGCTGACCAGGCCCTCCGCACAGGCCTTGCGCTGCCAGCCGTCCGCCGCGGTCGCGCACTGCTGCGCCGCCCAGTCCTCGCGGTCCAGGTTGTACTTCATGGTGCGCGAGCCGACCCCCCGGCTGCAGTCCACCGACCCGCCGCTCGCCTTCCCGTTGAGGCACCACTTCAGGGCCTCGCCGTACACCTCGGGATGGTTCGGGTAGTCGTGCGAGGAGAGGTAGAACGTCGGCGCGTAGAAGAAGCAGGCCGACTGGAACAGCGCCGGCTGGTCCTTGCACGGGTACAGCGGGTCCTGCGCAAGCTTGTCGACCGGCAGGTTCGCCTTGGCGTTCTCGTCCTCCTCGTCCGGGCCGAAGAGCTGCATGAACAGGCCCTCCGAGCAGCGGATCCGGTTCTGGTCCGACGGGAACTTCTTGCACAGCTCCCGGGCCTTCGCCACGTCCTGCTTCGCCACGAACATCGTGCCGTGCCCGACCCCGTGGATGCACGGCCCGGTGTTCGCCGGGGCGCACAGCTTCACCAGGTCCTGCTCCGGCTGCGTCGAGGCGTTCAGCATCTCCTCCACCGCGCCGTGCAGGTAGCCCGCCGCACAGGTCTCGTGCGGGAAGGAGATCACCTTCTGGAAGTCGGCGTTGAACCGCTTCACCGCCTGGTGCCCCAGCTCGTGCGCGATCGGGTGGCAGAACCGCACCGTGTACGGCAGCTGCTTGCTGATCCGGTCCAGCGAGGCGAGCGCCACCCCCGGGTCGGTCGCCTCCATCTCCGCCATCAGCTTGTTGCGCAGCGTCGACCGCGTCCACACCGCCGGATCCCCGGTCGGCGTCGCCTTGGCCGCCCCCGCCGGCGGCGCACCCGCCGTCCCGCCCGCCGCCGGACTCCCGGCACCGCCCCCGGGCACCGCCGGGGACGCCGCCACCGGGTCGGGCACCCAGTCGGTGACGGCCACCGACCCCAGCCCCAGGACCCCCAGCAACAGGGCGGTGAGAATCGCGAACACTCGCGGCTGCATGACGGAGATCCCCCGGAGGATCGAGACGGACGGTTCGCTCCCCATCCTGACGGCACCGCGGAGCGATTCGGTGTTATCGACCGCCATTCGGGCGGTGTCGGCGACGCTACCGCACCTCCCGCCCGGTCAACGACGCGGGATGGCCCACCGTCACCGCCCGTACGGCGCAGGCTCCGGACCGCGTACCGCTGCGCCGCCCGGGCGAGCGGTCGGTCGGTCGTTCGG
>NZ_JBSGXP010000106.1:0-29763 GCF_053610105.1 Kitasatospora sp. NPDC054939
GCCGCGCGCCGGGCCGCGGAGCCGCCGCCGGCGGCCAGCTCGGCGGCGATCTCGGCGGTGGAGAGGGGTGCGGTGATCTCGGAGGTCTCCTCGCCGTCGGCGGCGGGCTCCGCGGTGTCGCCCGCGAGCCCGTCGATCGCCGCGGCCAGTGCGGCTTCGTCCGTCGCCTCGTCAGCTGCCGACGTGTCGACGACCGCCTTGGTGCCATCAGCCACCGTGGTCCTGCCTCCCCTTGTGTCGCCCCGGCCTGAGAGAGTCGCTCGGAGCAGGGGTCTCGGGGGGCCGCCGTGCTCCAGGACAATTGTGCCCACTCTTCACCACCGGGTACGACCGCGGAAGGGGCCTGGTGGTTGCGCGAAGGTGGAGAGATGTGGTGCAGATCCGGCGCTGGGCCGCCACCGGAGGCCCCCGGGGTCCGGGGGAGCCGATGGCGGCCCAGTGCCCGCCGCGCGGTGCGGCGGAGGATCGGGTGCGTCCGGTTGACGCCCGGTCGGGGCGCTCGCCGGGACGCCCGTCGCGTCCGGTGGTTCAGCGGCCGAGTCGGCCGCGCACCATGCCCAGCATGGCGTTCAGCTCCTCGATCCGCAGCCGCTTCGCGATGATCGCGAAGACGGCCAGCTGGAGGCCGCCCGCGACCACGACGGTCAGCACGCTGCCGAACCAGCCGCCGACGGCCAGCTGCACCGCGAACGAGGCGCCCACGCCGACCAGGGCGGCCGGCGCGCAGGCCGCGATCAGTCGGCTGTAGGTCTTGCCGATCCGCTTGGTGTCCAGCCCGCCGATCCGCTTCTTCAGCTTCGGCACCGCCACTGTCACCCCGATGGCGTAGGCGAGGCCGTAGCCGAGCGCCATGCCGGTGACGGTCCACTCGGCCGGCAGGGTGAACCAGCAGAGCAGCGAGAAGGCGGCCTGGCTGACGGCCACCCAGACGGTGTTGGAGAACGGCGTCCGGGTGTCCTCGTAGGCGTAGAAGCCGCGGAGCATCACGTACTGCACCGAGTAGGGGATGAGGCCCAGCGCGAAGGCGGAGAGCATCAGACCCACGTTGGTGGCGGACTCCAGGGTGGTGTCGTTGCCGCCCACCGCGTAGATGGTGCGGCCGATCGCCGGGCCCAGCGACAGGAACAGGAACGCCCCCGGGACGACCGCCACCGCGGTGGTGCGCAGCCCGTACGAGATGTCGTCGCGGACCGCGCCGGCGTCCTCGTCGGCGGCGGCGCGGGAGAGCCGGGGCAGCACCGCGCTCATGATCGAGACGGTGATGACGGCCTGCGGCAGCTGCCAGATCAGCAGGGCGTTGGAGAAGGCGGCGAGGCCGACGCCGGTGTGGCCGGTCTTCTCGGCGGCGCTTCCGGCGGCGGTGGCCAGCTGGGTGATGACCAGGTAGCCGGCCTGGTTGGCGAGCACGAAGAAGAACGTCCACTTGGCCAGCCGGGCGGCCTTGCCGAGGCCGTGGCCGCGCCAGTCGAAGCGCGGGCGGAAGCGGAAGTCGGCGGCCCGCAGGTACGGGATCATCGCCAGCGCCTGCACCGCGAGGCCCAGCAGGGTGCCGAGGCCGAGCAGCCGGACGCCCTCCGGGGTGATGGTCTCCGGGGTGACGCCGGTGCTGCCGAAGCCGCCGAAGACCCAGATGTAGGCGCCGAAGGTGAAGATCACCACGATGTTGTTGAGGACCGGGGTCCACATCATGGCGCCGAACCGGCCGCGGGCGTTGAGGATCTGCCCCATCACCACGTGGATGCCCATGAAGAAGATCGTCGGCAGGCAGTACCGGGCCAGGGCCACCGTGGTCTCGGCGCGCTCCGGGTTCTCCATCATCGGGTGCGCGATCAGCTGCACCAGGACGGGGGCGCCGACCACGGCCAGGAAGACCACGCCGCCGAGCCCGACCATCACCAGGGTGAGCAGCCGGTTGGCGTAGGCGGTGCCGCCGTCGTCGTCGTTCTTCATGGCGCGGACCAGCTGCGGCACGAAGACGGCGTTCAGCGCGCCGCCGCCGATCAGGATGTAGAGCAGGGTCGGCAGGGTGTACGCGGCGTTGTACGAGTCACCCATGACGCCGATGCCGATGGCGGCGGTGATGACCATCGTCCGCAGGAAGCCGGTGCCCCGGGAGACCAGGGTGCCGGCCGCCATGATCGCGCTGGAGTTGAGCAGGCCGGCGACCTTGCCGCCGCCCTTGGCGGGCGCGGCGGCCTTCTCCTCGGCGGCGAGGTCCGCGAGCGGCTCCACCGCGGGCGGCACCTGGACGGCGGCCACCTGCATGGTGGCCTCCTCCTCGGAGAGCGGCGGGTCGAACTCGATCGGCGGGACGAACGGACGCTCGCCGTGGCCGCCCGGTCCGTGGCCGGGGTGGCCGCCGTGCGGGCCGTGCCCGCCGTGGCCGTGCAAGGGCTGCTGCGGACCGCCGGGAAACGGCTGCGGAGCGGCCCCGGGACCGGCCGGCGGCACCACCGGCGGGACGGGCTGCTGCACGCCGCCCTGCACCCCGCCCTGCGGCGCCGGGGCGGCCTGCGGACCGGGCGCCTCGGCCCGGGGGGCGCCGAACAGCGCGTCCACCCCGACGTACTCGGTGGTCTCGGTGTCCCAGCGGGAGTGCGCAGGCCCGGGCTGCCACTGCTGGCCGGCGGCCCAGTCGGCGCCGGCCGCGGCGGGCTGCGGCTGCTCCCAGGCCGGGGTCTCCTGCCGGGGCGGCCGCGGGGCGGGCTCGTCCCAGCCGGGCTGCGCCGGGGTGTCCCACCCGGGCTGCACCGGGGGGACGGGCGGCGCGAACGCCGCCGGGGGCACCGGCGTCGGGTAGTCGCCGCCCTGCGGCGGCAGCTGCGGCGGCACGTCGTACGCGGCGGCCGGCTGCTCCGGCGCGGCCGGCCCGGCGGCCCGCAGTCCGTACGGGTCCTGGTCGGCCCGGGGCCCCTGGTACGCGTCGGCGGCGTACGGGTCCTGGGCGTAGGTGTCGGCCACGTACCAGTCGCCGGACGGCGACTCGGCGCCCGGCCGGGCCTCACCGCGTCCCGGTGGCCGCTCCTCGCTGCGCCCGGTCATGTCACCTCTTCGCTGTCGTGGGGGAGGCCGCCCTGGCGTGGGGCGGTATGGGCGGTGTCAAGGACCAACCTTCTCATCACCGGTGGCCCGATCCCGGCCATCTGCGGCCCTGCCGCGCGGTGTCTGCGCAGCTCCCGCACGTTCGGGGCCGTCCTGGCCCGCCGCGTCGTCGTCGGCGGCGTCCGGCTCCGGCTCCCCCTCGGCGGCGCCGGCCGCGGCCGGGTCGGCGCCGGTGTCCGGGTCGTCGGCGGGCTCGGGGGCGAGCGGCGCGTCCGGGTCCTCCAGCGGTTCGTCGCCGCGCCGCTTGCGCTGGCGCTGGAACCGCAGCGCCGCCAGCAGGAACAGCACCAGGCCGCCGCCGAAGACGTACAGCACGCCGTTGGTCACCGAGGTCACCTCGGCGGTGAAGACGACGGGGTCGCTGTACGGCTGCGGGTCGGGCCCGGTGGTCCACAGCTGGGCGGTCATGGTGACCGGGCCGTTGTTGTGGGCCTCGACCGGGAAGCGCAGGGTGACGCCCTGCGAGGCGGGCAGCACGATCTGCTCGGCCGGGCCGACCCGCAGCCGGTTGGGCTGGCTGGAGGTGAGCCGCAGCTCCAGGTTGGTGACGGTCTGGGTGAGGTCGTTGCGGACGCTGACCTGCATGATCCCGGAGTCGCCGGGGAAGGTGATCTCGCTCTTCTTCGGCACCTTCACCGCGTCGACCAGGCCGTGCAGGTAGACCGAGACACCCTTGCGGAACTCGTCGCCGGCCGGCGGCCGGCCGCGCCAGGCGGTCGACATCGAGCGGACCATCGCCGCGCTGAACGGGCCGCGCACCCGCTCGGGCAGGGTCAGGACGCGCATCAGCTTGTCCAGCTCGCTCTGGACGCCGATGGTGCGGGTCAGCGCCGAGGAGGGCAGCTCCGAGGAGCGGGCCGGAGCGGGGTAGTCGATGGCGGCCGGCACCGAGCCGTTCGCCCGGCCGTCCGGACCGCCCTTGGCGACGGTGTCCAGCCCGACCTGCTCCACCCACTTGCCGGCCTGCGCGGTCTGCAGCGCCCGGGCCAGCACCTTGGCGGTGCTGACGGTCAGCTCGCGCGGCGGCATCACCAGCAGGCCGCGCTGGTTCTGCGGCTCCTGGCGGGAGATCACGAAGGTCTCGGCGAGGAAGCGCTGCACCGCCAGGGTCTGCGCCTGCGGGTCGGCGAGGTCGCCGCCGAACAGCGCCGAGACGGTCGGGTCGGCGACCACCGCGGTCTGCCCGTTGCCGATCGGCCGCGGCGCGGTCGGGGTGTACTTCAGCGCGCCGGACTCGGGCAGGCTCGCGCCGTTCGCCAGCACCAGGTTGGCGCCGCCGCGCTGCGCGGTGGCCGCGATCTGCTGGTCCAGCAGGCCCTGGTACGGCCAGGCGGTGTCGGAGCGGGCGTCCACCCCGAGCCGGCCCTCGACGGTCAGCCGGCCCGCGGTGCCCGCCTGGAGCAGCGCGGTGTCCATGCCGGTGAGGTCGGCGCCGTTGTGCGCGATCGAGGCGAGGTCGGGGTCGGCGTACGGCAGGGCCACCACCTCGCTGCCCTGCTTGGCCACCGCGGCCCGCAGCTTCTCCAGCCAGGCGGCGGCCGCCGCCTGGCCGGTGCCCAGTACGGTGTTGTCCTCCTTGGCCGACTGGCCGTCCGTACCGGGCTTCTGCACCCGGTACTGCCGGGTCATGGCGTACGCGGTGTCCAGCAGGTCGGGGTCGATCACCCAGGTCAGGCCGGGCAGCTTGGCGCCGATGTCCACCAGCTCGTACAGCCGGCCGTTCGGGGCGAACTCGGCGGCCAGGCCGTCGTTGCGCAGCACCGGCATGTTCTGGTCGTTCTCGGAGTACGTCTGGGCGGCGAGCACTGGCGTGTGCACCAGCGGCCAGAGGGTGGCCGTCCGCAGCGGCTGGGCCTCGGCGGGGCTGGGGTTGTAGGGCAGGAAGGTCCGGGCGATGCCGAGGGCCCGCTCGCGCTGGTTGTCCGCGGTGGAGCCCCAGACGTCCACGGCGAGCTCGAAGACGCCCTCCTTGCCGGCCAGGCCGAGGTCCTTCGCCGAGACACCCAGGGTGTACTCCTGGGACTGGCCGGGGCCGAGCTCGCCGATCGCGTGCTGCGGGCTGTCCAGGGCATAGCCGTCGTTGGAGCCCGGGTTGCCGCGCGAGGCGACCGAGGCCAGCTCGCTGCGGGCGGTCAGCGGCCGGTTGTTCGCCGGCTGGCGGACGCCCGCGTGGGCGCCCTTCAGCACCGACCGGCCGGCGTTGGTGACGTGGCCGGTGATCGTCACCACGTCGTTCGGGGAGGCCGCCGGCGGGGCGTCCGGGGCGACCCCGACGGCCACGCTCTCGACGGTCATCACCACCGGGTACTCCGCACTGGCCTCCGCCTCGGCGGCCGGCCGGGCCCCACCCGCCGTGGCCGCGCCCGCGGGCACCACCGGCAGCAGCACCAGCGCGGCCGCCAGTCCGGCGGCCAGCCGACGGGCCACCCGCCCCCTGCGGCGCCCGGGCGCGGCTTCGCGCCCGGAGTGCCCGTACGCCTTCAGGGCCTGCCTCATGCCCTGCCGTGCCGGCTCGCCCACGCGCTTCGCCTCGCCGTTCCCGATCGCCCGCTGGTGCTCGATCGCTTGATGCCAGATGCTGCAGATTGCCCGTACCGGCCGAAACGATCGGCCGTGGAAAGTTCGGCCGTCCGCCGTCCGGCCGGCCGTGATGGCACGCGGCACGGCAACCCGCCTCCGGTGCCCGGGAGTCGCTCCCACCGGCATGGTAACGACGCGGCCGGGTGCACAGTGTTGCGGGCCTCGGGGTGAGCACGGCGAAACGCGCGGGCGGTGGTGCTGCCCGGGCACGTACCCTTGTGAGCCGTGTCCACTGCCAATGAGTCCACGGCCCATGAGTCCAGCACCCATCATTCCAGCTCCGCCGCCCCGGTCGTCCCCGGCCTGACCCGGGCCCAGACCCTGGGCCTGCAGGAACTGCTCCGGGTGTCCCCGGTCGCCGACGAGATCGCCCGCCGCTTCCAGGCGGCCGGCCACCGGCTGGCGCTGGTCGGCGGCTCGGTGCGCGACGCCCTGCTCGGCCGGCTCGGCAACGACCTGGACTTCACCACCGACGCCCGCCCGCAGCAGGTCCTCAAGCTGGTCAAGGGCTGGGCCGACGCGGTCTGGGACGTCGGCATCGCCTTCGGCACCGTGGGCGCCCGCAAGGACACCCCCGAGGGCTCCTTCCTGATCGAGATCACCACCTACCGCTCCGAGGCGTACGACCGGACCTCGCGCAAGCCCGAGGTCACCTACGGCGACACCATCGAGCAGGACCTCGTCCGCCGCGACTTCACCGTCAACGCGATGGCCGTCGACCTCCCCGGCCGGGGCTTCGTCGACCCGCACCGCGGCCTGGAGGACCTGGAGGCCCGGGTGCTGCGCACCCCCGCCACCCCCGAGGAGTCCTTCTCCGACGACCCGCTGCGGATGATGCGCGCCGCCCGCTTCGCCGCCCAGCTGGACTTCGACCCGGCCCCCGAGGTGGTCGAGGCGATGACGGCGATGGCCGAGCGGATCTCCATCGTCTCCGCCGAGCGGGTCCAGGCCGAGCTCAACAAGCTGCTGCTCGCCGCCCACCCGGTGAAGGGCCTGCGGCTGCTCGTCGACACCGGCCTGGCCGACCACGTGCTGCCCGAGCTGCCCGCGCTGCGCCTGGAGCGCGACGAGCACCACCGGCACAAGGACGTCTACGAGCACTCGCTGACCGTCCTGGAGCAGGCCATCGACCTGGAGCAGGACGGGCCGGACCTCAGCCTGCGGCTGGCCGCGCTGCTGCACGACATCGGCAAGCCGCGCACCCGCCGCTTCGAGCCGGACGGCCGGGTCTCCTTCCACCACCACGAGGTGGTGGGCGCCAAGATGACCCGCAAGCGGATGCGCGAGCTCAAGTACTCCAAGGAGCTCACCGAGGACGTCTCGCGCCTGGTCGAGCTGCACCTGCGCTTCCACGGCTACGGGGGCGGCGAGTGGACCGACTCGGCGGTGCGCCGCTACGTCACCGACGCCGGTCCGCTGCTGGAGCGCCTGCACAAGCTGACCCGCTCCGACTGCACCACCCGCAACCGCAAGAAGGCCGCGGCGCTCTCCCGCACCTACGACGGCCTGGAGACGCGGATCGGCGAGCTGAAGGCCCGGGAGGAGCTGGACGCCGTCCGCCCCGCGCTGGACGGCAACCAGATCATGGAGCTGCTCGACCTGAAGCCCGGTCCGCAGGTCGGCAAGGCGTACAAGCACATGCTGGAGCTGCGGCTGGAGCACGGCCCGATGGAGCACGGGGAGGCCGTCGCCGCGCTGCGCGCCTGGTGGGCCGAGCAGCAGGGCTGAGCGGCCCCGTACGCACCGGAGGGGTGGCACCGGCGTTCGCCGGCGGCCACCCCTCCGCGGTTCCCGGTGTCAGGAGGTCGGCACCTTGCCGTTCACCGGGGCGAGGCAGAGCACGAAGCTGGTGCCGGTGCTGCCCGCGTCGCGCCGGAACCAGCTCTCGGCGGTCGGGTACTTCTCGCAGGCGCTCTCGGCGTCGGTGGTCCCCAGCACCTTGGCGACCACCTTGTACTGGGCCCGCGCGTCGCTGCAGTCGAGCATGGTGATCCGCGGGTTGGGGTCCTTGGTGGCGGAGGGGCCGTTCTGGTTCTCGTTGCGCAGGCAGTCGCCGGCCTTGGCCCGCTCGACGTCGCTCGGCACCCGGCTCGGCGGGGCGGACGGCCGCGCGGCGGGGCTGCTGAACTCCGGGATCGGCGGGATCGAGAACGAGGGCATCGAGAAGCTCGGCATGGCCGACGGGCTCGGCATCGTGAAGGGCGCGTCGTACGCGTACGGCGCCGGTGCGCGGTCCCGGCCGCCGAAC
Organism: Kitasatospora sp. NPDC054939; assembly: GCF_053610105.1. NCBI lineage: Bacteria > Bacillati > Actinomycetota > Actinomycetes > Kitasatosporales > Streptomycetaceae > Kitasatospora > Kitasatospora sp. NPDC054939. Next base: position 7,931 of record NZ_JBSGXP010000106.1, read on the forward strand.
GCGCCGGTGGCGAGCAGCAGGATCATCGAGGTGATCGAGAGCACCGGCAGCAGCAGCATGAAGATCTGCGGCCGCTTGGTCAGCGGGACGCCCGGGTCGAGCTGCGGCCCGTGGGTGCCGGGGGCCGGCGGGGGCAGCTGCTTGATCCGGTTGTGGGCCGCCAGGTTGCGCAGCAGCGTGATCGGGGTGAACAGCGCGGAGAGGTAGCCCCACCAGCCGAGGACCAGGGTGCTCGCCGACATGTCCCGGACCATGGCGGTGCCGCAGGTGCGGCAGAACGGGCCCGGCTGCTTCAGGAACCGCATGATGATGATCAGGCCCTGGTGGCCCCGCACGGCGGTGTCCACGGCGGGGAAACCGCCGCAGAACCGGCAGACCGGGCCGCCGGGCGCCGCGTACGCCTGGCCGTAGCCGGGCTCGGGGCCGGTCGGGTAGCCGTAGCCGGGCGGCGCGGGCTGGTGCGGCAGCGGCTGGCCGGGTGCGGACGGCTGCGGGGGGTACGGCTGGGCCGCGTAGGGCTGGGGCTGCGGTGCGGCGGCGTACGGGTTGTCACCGGTGGGCGGCGGCCCGTACGGAACCTGGGGAGGCGGAACGGTCATGAGGTCCCCCGGGGAAGGCGGTCGGTTCGGTTCAGGGCTTCTTGACGGGTACGCCGGTCGGCGAGACCGGGCCGAGGCAGAGCACGTACCTGGTCTTGCTCTTGCTCTTGCGCCCGCCGCTCTTGCCGGAGATCGACGCGGTGACCCCGGGGGTCTGGGTGCACCGGGTGGTGTCGGTGGTCCCGGTGTGCTTGGCCAGCACCTTGTGGGTCGCCTTGGCGTCGCTGCACTTGACGACGTCCACGTCGCTGGAGGCGCTGCCGGCGACCTTGACGCAGTCGCCGACGTCGGCGCTGCTGACGCTCGGGCCGAGCACCAGGTAGCCGACGCCCAGGGCGCCGAGGCCGACCACCACGCCGACGATCTTCAGCTTGGTCTTGCCGCTCATGCCCTTCTTGCCGGACTCCTGCATGGCCGGGACGGCGTGCGGAGGCCCCGCGACCGGCCCCGGGCCGGGCGGCTGCCCGTACCCCGGCGGCGGGCCGTACGGCGGCGGCTGCTGTCCGTACGCGGGCGGCTGCCCGTACGGCGGCGCGGGCTGGACCGGCGGCGGCGCGGCCGGGTAGCCGTACCCGGGCGGGGCCGGCGGCTGCCCGTAGCCCGCGGGCGGGGGGCCGACCGGCACGGGCTGCGGCGCGCCGTACGGCGGCTGCCCGTACGGGGGTTGGCCGTGCGGCGGCTGTCCGTACGGCGGGGCCGGTGGGGCGCCGTAGGGCTGCGGTGCGGGCTGCGCCGGCGGGTACCCGTACCCCGGCGGCGGGCCGTACGGGTGGTGCGGAGTGGTCATCGGTTCCCCCGTGGAAGAGCGCTGTCGCTGCGACAGACCTGACGTACCTTAGCGACTCGCTCGGACGCGCTCCGGCCCGAGGTGGACGGCGGAGCGGTGGGGGATCAGTGCCGCAGGTCGGCGGGGTCGGCCGGGTCGGCGGGCCGGCGGCGGGCGGCGCGGGCGAAGACCAGGGCCGCGAGCGCGTACACCGCGGACACCCCGAGCACCACCGTGACGGAGCGTCCGGAGAGCGGCAGCACCAGCGCGGTCACCAGGGCGGCGGCCACGAAGGCGACGTTGAACAGCACGTCGTAGACGGCGAAGACCCGGCCCCGGAAGTCGTCCTCGACGGTCTCCTGGACGACGGTGTCGGCGCAGATCTTGGTGCTCTGGGTGACCACGCCGAGCAGCCCGGCCGCGATCAGGCAGGGCACCAGCGAGAAGCCCAGGCCCAGTGCCGGGACGAAGACCACCGGCGCCGCCAGACAGGTCGTCATCCACCCGGTGAGCCCGAACCGGCGGGTGCACCAGGGGCTGATCAGGGCGGCGACGAAGAACCCGGCGGCGGACAGCCCGACCGCCAGGCCGAGGGTGGCCAGGCCGGCCGCGATGTCGTCGGGGTCGTTGAAGGTGTAGCGGGAGAGCATCACCACGACCACGATCAGCACGCCGTAGCAGAACCGGGCGGCGGTGACGGCGGCCAGCGCGTGCACCGCCGGACGGCAGTCGCGGACGAGGTGGCCGACGGCGGCGCCGAGTTCGCGGGCGGCCTGGGCGACGGCCCGGCCCAGCGGCGGGCGCTCGGGGCGGTGCTCGGGACCGAGCAGGTCGCGGTCCATCCGGGCGGCGGCGAGCGCCGCCGAGAGGTAGAGCAGGGCGGCGACCGTCACCAGGGCGGCGTCGGCGCGCGGGCCCGGGTCCATCAGCTGGTGCAGCAGGAAGCCCACCCCGGCCCCGGAGGCCGCGGCGACGCTGCCGAGCGTGGGGGAGAGCGCGTTGGCGGTGACCAGGTGCTCCTGGACGACCACCCGGGGGAGCGCGGCGGAGAGCCCGGCCAGGATGAAGCGGTTGAGCGCGGTGACCAGCAGCGCCGAGCCGAGGAACACCCCGGTGGGGACCCCCGCGAGCAGCAGCCCCGCGGTGACCAGGCCGAGCCCGAAGCGGGCCAGGTTGCCCCAGTAGAGCACCTGCCGGCGGCGCCAGCGGTCCAGCAGCACCCCGGCGAACGGGCCGACCACCGAGAACGGCAGCAGCATCACGGCCAGGACCGAGGCGATGTCGGCGGGGGAGGACTGCTTCTCCGGGGAGAACACCACGTAGGCGGCGAGCGAGACCTGGAAGACCCCGTCGGAGAGCTGGGAGAGCACCCGGGCGGTCAGCAGCCGGCGGAAGTCGCGCCCCCGGAGCAGTCCGAGCAGGGTGGCGCGCGGTGCGGACTGGGTGCTGCCGTTCTCCGTGATCGCCACCCGCCCAGATTGCCATGGAAGGGTCTGTGTTTCACGTGAAACATTGCCCCGGAAACGGTGAAGGGCCCACGGTCGTCGACCGTGGGCCCTTCCGGAGCACCGGAGCTGTCGATCAGCTCAGGTTCAGCGCTCGACCTCGCCCTTGATGAACTTCTCGACGTTCTCGCGGGCCTCGTCGTCGAAGTACTGGACCGGCGGGGACTTCATGAAGTACGAGGAGGCGGAGAGGATCGGGCCGCCGATGCCGCGGTCCTTGGCGATCTTCGCGGCGCGCACGGCGTCGATGATCACGCCGGCCGAGTTCGGGGAGTCCCAGACCTCCAGCTTGTACTCCAGGTTCAGCGGGACGTCGCCGAACGCGCGGCCCTCGAGGCGGACGTACGCCCACTTGCGGTCGTCCAGCCAGGCCACGTAGTCCGAGGGACCGATGTGGACGTTCTTGGCGCCCAGCTCGCGGTCGCGGATCTGCGAGGTGACGGCCTGGGTCTTGGAGATCTTCTTGGACTCCAGGCGCTCGCGCTCCAGCATGTTCTTGAAGTCCATGTTGCCGCCGACGTTCAGCTGCATGGTGCGCTCGAGGATGACACCGCGGTCCTCGAACAGCTTCGCCATCACGCGGTGCGTGATGGTGGCGCCGACCTGGGACTTGATGTCGTCACCGACGATCGGCACGCCGGCCTCGGTGAACTTGTCCGCCCACTCCTTGGTGCCGGCGATGAAGACCGGCAGGGCGTTGACGAACGCGACCTTGGCGTCGATGGCGCACTGCGCGTAGAACTTGGCGGCCGCCTCGGAGCCCACCGGCAGGTAGCAGACGAGGACGTCGGCCCGGGCGTCCTTCAGGGCCTGGACGACGTCGACCGGAGCGGCGTCCGACTCCTCGATGGTCTCCAGGTAGTACTTGCCGAGCCCGTCGAGGGTGTGGCCGCGCTGCACGGTGACGCCGGTCGGCGGCACGTCGCAGATCTTGATGGTGTTGTTCTCGCTGTTGCCGATGGCGTCGGCCAGGTCGAATCCGACCTTCTTGGCGTCGACGTCGAAGGCGGCGACGAACTCCACGTCACGGACGTGGTAGTCGCCGAACTGGACGTGCATCAGCCCGGGGACCTTGCCGGCCGGGTCGGCGTCCTTGTAGTACTCGACACCCTGCACCAGCGACGCGGCGCAGTTGCCGACGCCCACGATGGCTACGCGAACCGAACCCATTCCGGTTGCTCCCTGTGATCTCATGAGCGCCGCCGGCGTCGGCGGTGCTCGTCCTGCTTCTTCAATGACTGCTGACGGGCGCGAGGCGCCCACTCCTGCCGCGCGCACAGGGCTGACGCGGTGTCAGCGCTCCTGGGTGGAGCGCCCCGGGCGGTCGTACGGTGGCCCGGGCGGATCCGGGGACCCGTCCTCCTGGCCACGGCCGTCCGAAGTCGTGTGGGGTACTGCGGTGTCCGGACCCTGGGCGGTGGGCCCTCCGGTCCGGCCGGTGCGGTTGGCCCGCTCGGTCTCGATCAGCTCGTTGAGCCACCGGACCTCGCGCTCCACCGATTCCAGCCCGTGCCGCTGCAGCTCGACGGTGTAGTCGTCGAAGCGTTCGCGGGCGCGGGCGAGCGAGTTGCGCATCCGCTCCAGCCGCTCCTCCAGCCGGCTGCGGCGCCCCTCCAGGACGCGCATCCGGACGGCCCGGTCGGTCTGTCCGAAGAACGCGAAGTGGACGCCGAAGTGCTCGTCCTCCCAGGCGTCGGGACCGGAGTCCGCGAGCAGCTGCTCGAAGCGCTGCTTGCCCTCGGGGGAGAGCCGGTAGACGATCTTGGACCGCTTGCCGTTGAGCGCGGTGGCCGGGACGTACTCGGTGTCCGGGTTGTCCTCGACCAGGAAGCCCTGGGCGACCAGGCTCTTCAGGCAGGGGTAGAGCGTCCCGTAGGAGAAGGCGCGGAACGAGCCGAGCAGGACGTTGAGCCGCTTGCGCAGCTCGTACCCGTGCATCGGGGCGTCGTGCAGCAGGCCGAGAACGGCGAACTCCAGTACTCCCGAGCGTCTGCTCACTGCCGTCCTCCTCCCGGCTATGTCGCTCCGATGTATCGGCTCGATATATCGAGAACAGTAAACCGGGCCCCCCGAACGGGCAAGGGGGGCGCGCGTGAATGTGATCACAAGGCGGCGCGCGGGTGCCTTGGGCAACGGGCTTGTAATGATCTGACGGAGCTTTGCGGCTATTGGTCGCCAATGCCCGATTGGCTCGGTTTCAGAGGTGCGTACGCTGTCGCGTGTGCACGAGGACCACCTCCGATTCAGGGCGGTTGCGGGCATCGGACGTGAACCCTGCCTTCAGGCTCGACCGCCTGGCGAGGAGTAGCTGGAGAAATGAGCGAACGACGGCGGAGGTCGCCCGGCGGCGGCGATGGGCAGCGCCCGAACGGTGTCCGGGAGACGGCCCAGCAGCCCCGGATGACCCGGGCCGAAATGCGCAGGGCCGGCCAGAAGGGCGGCGGCCGCCGCGGCGGCCCCGAGCCGTCCGCCGGCCCGGGCAAGCCGGGCAAGAAGCGCTTCATCGACTACCCGCGCTTCGGGAAGCAGGGGTTCCGGCGGTGGCTGCCGTCCTGGAAGCTGATCCTGACGACCTTCCTCGTCTTCTTCGCCACCGGCGTCACCGGGGTGTGGATCGCCTACGCCAACACGCGCGTGCCGGCGATCCACGAGATCCTCAAGGCCCAGAACAACATCTACTACTGGGCCGACGGCAGCGAGATGACCCGGACCGGTGACGGCAACCGGCAGATCGTGGAACTCGGCGACATCAGCCCCAACCTCCGCAAGGCCGTCATCGCCGCCGAGAACGAGACCTTCTACACCGACAGCGGCATCGACCCCAAGGGCATGGCCCGCGCCGTGCTCAACATGGCGACCGGCGGCGAGACCCAGGGCGCCTCGACGATCACCCAGCAGTATGTGAAGAACGCCTACCTGACCCAGGAGCAGACCCTCACCCGCAAGGTGAAGGAGTTCTTCATCACGCTGAAGATCAACGAGGAGTACAGCAAGGACGAGATCCTCCGGGACTACCTGAACAGCAGCTGGTTCGGCCGCGGCGCCACCGGCGCCCAGGCCGCGGCCCAGGCGTACTACGGGGTCAACGCCAAGGACCTCGACATCTGCCAGAGCGCCATGCTGGCAGGCCTGCTCAAGGGCGCGACCTTCTACGACCCGACCGTCGACGCCAACAAGGCCCGGGCGGAGCAGCGCTGGCGCTGGATCCTCGACCGGATGGTGACGACCAAGAACGCCACCGCCGAGGAACGGGCCAAGTGCACGGCCTTCCCGGCGCCGATCCCGCGCAAGTCCTCGTCCAACCTGAACGGCCAGATCAGCTACCTGGTCGACACCGCCAACAAGTTCGTGATGAACAAGGACAAGACGGTCACCCAGCAGGGGATCGAGCGCGGCGGCTTCCGGATCTACACGACCTTCCAGAAGGACAGGGTCCTGGCCCTGGAGAAGGCCGTCAACGACGTCAAGGGGGAGACCCTCAACGTCCAGAAGCGGCCCGAGAAGGACAAGTGGGTGCAGTTCGGCGCGGCCAGCGTCGAACCCTCCACCGGCGCGCTGGTCGCCATCTACGGCGGCGACGGCGTGGAGAACAACCACTTCGACAACAACGCCGACGCGCAGGGCATCCAGATCGGCTCGACCTTCAAGCCCTTCGTGCTCGCCACCGCCATGCAGATGGGCGTGCAGACCCAGAAGGGCGACGACGGCAAGCCGAAGCGGATCAACGCGGACAGCCGCTACCTCTCCGACGACCTCTCGGAGATCCGCAAGGTCGACGGCTCGCTGGTGATCGGTGACGACGGCAAGCCGTACCGCCAGGAGAACGAGGACAACAACCGCCAGCGCGGCTACGTCTCGCTGCGCCAGTCCATGCAGTGGTCGTACAACGTGCCCTTCGTCCAGCTCGGCCAGGACGTCGGCAACGACAACGTGGCCAAGATGGCCGAGCAGATGGGGCTGCGCAAGGAGACCTTCGCCCCCTCGAACACGGTGACCTTCCCGCTCGGCACCTCCACCGCCAGCCCGATCCGGATGGCCGCCTCGTACGGCACCTTCGCGACCAGCGGCAAGCAGGCCGACCCGTACTCGGTGACCAAGGTCGTCGCCGCCGGCCGGGAGCTTCCGGGCTTCAACAAGCCGGCGGTCAAGCAGGCCCTGGAGCCCGCCGTCGCCGACAACATCACCGACGTGCTGGTCAACGTGGCCAAGAACGGCACCGGCTCCAAGACCGTCACGCTCGGCCGCCCGGTGGCCGGCAAGACCGGTACCACCGACAAGAACAAGTCGGCCTGGTGGGTCGGCTACACCAAGGAGCTCTCCACCAGCATCGGGATGTGGCGCGAGAACCCGGAGAAGCACGAGCTGGAGTCGCTCAACGGCACCGGCGGCAAGGACTCCATCCACGGTGGTGACGTCCCGACCGACATCTTCACCCGGTACATGAAGGCCGCGCTGGCCAATGTGCCGAAGTCGGAGTTCAACAAGCCGACCCCGGTCGGCGAGCAGGTCGACTCCTCCGGCGCGCCGAAGACCCCGACCATGACCGCCTCGCCGACGGCCACCGAGACCGGTCCGTCCGCCAGCGCGGACCCGGGCCAGCCGAACCCGCAGCCGACCAACACCGCGCCGCCGGCCTGCGTGCCCGGCGTGGACTGCCCCAACCCCGATCCGACCCCGACGCCGACCAGGACCAACGGCAACGGCAACGGCGGCGGCAGCGGCGGCGGGGGCTCCAGCCCGACCTGCGGCCTCATCCCGCTCGGCTGCAGCTCACCGCCGGCGACCTCGTCGCCCAGCGCCCCGGGCACCGGCAAGCCGACCCGGCCCACCAGCACCCCGACCGGCGGGGCCGGCGGAGCCGGCGGCAACGCGGTCCAGGGGGCCGCACCCCAGTAGCGGGCCCGGAACAGCGGTGGCCGTCCTCCTTCCCGGAGGGCGGCCACCGTCGTTCCCCCGCGATTTCCCCCGCCCCTTCTCGTTCGGCGACGGCCGGTGCGGCAGGATGTCCGGCATGACGTCGAGCGCGCATGACGAATCCGCAGGGCGGAGCGGACCGCAGGCCCCCGCCGGGAGCACCGCGCCCCCGGCCGACACCGTCCTGCCGAACACGGTCGTCGTCCCCGCGGACGACGACCCGGTCGCGGCGGCCGGCAGCGAGGTGACCGGCGGCCCGCCCGGGCGCCGGGCCCTGCTCGGAGTCTCCTGGTGGATCCCCGCGCGCTTCCTGGCGCTGACGGTGATCGTGGTGTCGGTGCTGGGCATGGTGCAGAAGCTGCCCTGCTACAACGGCGCCTGGTTCAAGCCGGGTTCGCCGCAGTACATCCACGCCTGCTACAGCGACATCCCGCACCTGTTCTCCGGACGCGGCTTCGCGGCCGGCCTGAGCCCGTACCTGGACTCGGTCCCGGGCGCCACCGGCGATCTGCAGTACCTCGAATACCCGGTGCTCACCGGGCTGTTCATGCAGGTCGCGGCCTGGCTGACGCCCGGTGGCGGCAGCATGGAGCGGCAGGAGCAGTGGTTCTGGGCGATCAACGCCGGGCTGCTGATGGCCTGTGCGGTGGTCGCCGTGGTGGCGCTCTCCCGCACCCACCGCCGCCGCCCCTGGGACGCCCTGCTGTTCGCGCTGGCGCCCTGCCTGCTGCTCAACGCCACCGTCAACTGGGACCTGCTGGCGGTCGCGCTGGCCGCCGTGGCGATGTGCTGGTGGGCCGGCTCCCGCCCGCTCTGGGCCGGCGTGTTCATCGGCCTGGCCACCGCCGCCAAGCTCTACCCGCTGCTGCTGCTCGGCCCGCTGCTGGTGCTCTGCTGGCGGGCCGGCCGCCGGCGCGAGTTCCGCCTGGCGCTCGGCGGCGCGGTCGGCGCCTGGCTGCTGGTCAACCTGCCGATCATGGTCGCCAACTGGCAGGGCTGGTCGACCTTCTACGTCTTCAGCAAGCACCGCACCGAGGACTACGGCTCCTTCTGGCTCATCCTGATGCAGAACCGCGGGGTGCCCCTGGAGACCCTGGACCTCTTCATCGGCGTGCTGATGGTGCTCTGCTGCCTGGGCATCGCCTGGCTGGCGCTCTCCGCGCCGCGCCGCCCGCGCTTCGCCCAGCTGGCCTTCCTGGTGGTGGCCGCGTTCGTCCTGGTCAACAAGGTGTACTCGCCGCAGTACGTGCTCTGGCTGCTGCCGCTCGCGGTGCTGGCCCGGCCGCGCTGGCGGGACATCCTGATCTGGCAGGCCTGCGAGGTGCTGTACACCCTCGGCATCTGGTCGCACCTGGGCTTCGTCACCGGCCCCAAGCAGCACGGGCTCGGCGAGACCTGGTACCAGTTCGCGATCGTCCTGCACCTGCTCGGCACGCTCTACCTGTGCGGCCTGGTGATCCGCGACATCCTGCTGCCGGACCGCGACCCGGTCCGCTGGGACGGCAGCGACGACCCCTCCGGCGGGGTGCTGGACGGGGCGCCGGACGCCTTCGTCCTCGGCGCGGCCCGCGACCTGCGCGAGGAGGAGAGCTACGCCGACTACGCGCCGGCCGGCCCCGAGGACTGGCTGCGCAAGCCCGAACCGGAACCGGCCGACCGCGTGTAGTCCCGCCGCTCGCCGTCCCCCCGTTCGCCGTCCGTCCGCGGGCCGCCGCCGTCCCCGGTGGCGGCCCGCGTCCGTCGGGCGTCCGGGTCGGTCAGCGGTCCACCACGCGGTCGAAGTGCGTGGTGGTGTGCCGCACCTGGAGGCCGAGCTCGTCGCCGACGGCCGGCGGCGCGGCCTCGTTGTCCAGGAACAGCAGCGAGACCTGCATGTGCGGCGGCTCCGCGAACCAGAGCTGCTTGCCCGCCCAGCTGTACGGCGACTTGGTCTTGTTGACCGTCGCCAGCCCGGCCCGGGCGATCCCCTTGGCCCGCGAGGACATGCCCTGCACGTACTTGGGGGCCTCCAGGCCGATGCCGTGCGCGGTGCCGCCGGCCACCACCAGCAGGTGGCCGTCGGTCGGCGCCGGGTGCTGGCGGTAGCCGTAGCGCTCGCCCTTGGCGATCGGGGTGACGTCCAGCACCGTGGCCCGGACCGCCAGCGCGCCGTGGTCGCCCAGCCAGAGCCGGGTGCCGATCCGGGCGCGGAAGACGATGTCCGGGTAGCGCTGGGCCAGCTGCGCCATGCCGCCCGAGCCGAGGTGGCTGACGAACACGGTGTGCACCGGCACCCCGGCGGCCCGGGCGGTGTCCACCCAGTACGCGACCTCGGCGACCGGGTCGGAGCCGTCCGGGCGGTCCATCGGCAGGTGCAGCGCCAGGCCCTCGAAGGTGACGCCCTCCAGCTCGGCGGCGATCGCCGGCAGATCGGCGGCGTGCACACCGTGCCGGCGCATGGTGGTCATGCACTCCACCACGACCCGGGAGCCGTGCAGCGCGCGCAGCCCGTCCAGGCCGGACACGGTGCGGATCACCCGGGCGTGGGGCAGCGGCAGGACCTCCTCGCCGACCCGGAACGGGGTCAGCACCAGCAGCTCGCCGCCGTACCAGTCGGCGGCGTCCGCCGCCTCGTAGGCGGTGCCGACGGCCAGCACCCCGGTGCCGAGCAGGGTCGCCTCCTCGGCCAGCCGGTGGTTGCCCAGGCCGTAGCCGTTGCCCTTGGCCACCGGCACCAGGCCGGGGAACTCGGCCAGCACGGACTGCTGGTGGGCGCGCCACCGGTCGGTGTCGAGGTAGAGCGACAGCGTCATCGGGTCATCTCCCAGGGGATCTCGGTCACGGCGCGGTGGTCGGGCGCGGTCAGCGCCGCGACATGTAGAGGTCGAGCGCCTTGTGCAGCAGCTTGTTCAGCGGGAAGTCCCACTCGCCGAGGTACTCGGCCGCCTGGCCGCCGGTGCCGACCTTGAACTGGATCAGGCCGAACAGGTGGTCGTCCTCGTCCAGCGTGTCGCTGATGCCGCGCAGGTCGTAGACGCCGCCGCCGAGCGCGTAGGAGTCGCGCATCATCCGCCACTGGATGGCGTTGGACGGCTTGACCTCGCGCTTGTGGTTGGCGGAGGCGCCGTAGGAGTACCAGACGTGCTCGCCGACGACCAGCATCGTGGTCGCGGCCAGCGGCTCGCCGTCGTGGTAGGCGATGTAGAGGCGCATGCGGTTCGGGTCCTCGGCGGTGAGGGCCTGCCACATGCGCTGGAAGTAGGAGAGCGGGCGCGGGGTGAAGCGGTCGCGCTCGGCGGTCACCAGGTAGAGCTGGTGGAAGATCGGCAGCTCGTTGTAGCCGCCCTGGACGACCTCGACGCCGCTCTTCTCGGCCTTCTTGATGTTGCGGCGCCAGAGCTGGTTGAAGCCCTTCTGGATGTCGTCCAGCGAGCGGTTGGCCAGTGGCACCTGGAAGACGTAGCGCGGCTGGACGTCGCCGAAGCCGGCGCCGCCGTCGTCGCCCTGCAGCCAGCCCGCCTTGCGCAGCCGGTCGGCGACCTCGAAGGCCCGCGGCTCGTACCAGTCGGCCTCGACGTCGCGCAGCCGCTTGGCCTGCTTGGCGGCGATCGCCTCCTTGATGGTGGGGGCGTTCCAGCGGCGGATGACCACCGGCGGGCCCATCTTCACCGAGAACGCGCCCTGCGACTTCAGGTGCGCCAGCATCGGCTGCAGCCAGCGGTCGAGGTCCCGGTCGAACCAGTCGATGACCGGGCCCTCGGGCAGGTACGCCAGGTAGCGCTTGAGCTTCGGCAGCTGCCGGTAGAGCACCAGGCCGGCGCCGACGATCTGGTTGGAGTCGTCGATCCAGCCGATCGACTCCGAGCGCCACTCCGCCTTGACGTCGCCCCAGGACGGGACCTGCATGTGGCTGGCCGAGGCGCGGCTCCTGATGAAGGCGAGGTGCTCCTCGCGGGTGATCGTCCTCAGGCGCAGGCTCATGCTCGGTGCTCCTCGTCGGTCGGGCTGTGGCGGCCCCGGGTTCTCGGGCTGACCTTATCGTCCGGGGCCCCGGCGGCTGTGGGCGCGGCAGCGCCCCCGTGCGCACCTTCCCTCAGGGAAGTACGCGACGGGGGCGCCTGGGGTTCCGGACGCGCCGGGGCGTGTGTCGGGGTGCGTGCGCCGGGTGGGTGCGCCGGGGCTTCGGGTGGTGGACGGCGGGGCGGGTGGCGGGCGGTCGCCAGGGGTGCCGGGGCGGCCGCCGGGCGGGTGCCGGGCGGGTGTCAGCCCCAGAGCCCGCCGCGGGCGATGCCCAGGTAGAAGCCGAAGGCCGCGGCGACGGTGGAGATCATCAGGACGAAGCGCTCGGCGGTCGTGACGGAGATGAACTGCCCCCAGAGGCCGGCGATCATCCCGAAGAGGCCGGTCCACGAGGTCAGCAGATGGAGGTTGTGGAAGAACGAGGTCGTGAACGCCACGACGCCGAAGACGGCGGCCAGGGCGACCAGGGTGTTCTCGCGGGGGTGCGGGTGGCCGTCGGTGTTGAGGGTGAGGGCCGGGAACCGGTGCATGGACTGGGCCATGGAAACCCACCTCCAGGGGGGAGGGCGACGAACGAGCAGGAAACCCGTTCCGTCCAGATTGCGGCGATAGGGCGGGGATCACAACCCCTATGCGTTTTGTTCGGCCGTACGGGTGCGGGTAGGCTGTGCCCTCTGCACTGGTGTAGTTGTGCCCCCTTGCGCCCTTCTCCGGGTCGCCCGTCCCCTCCCGGGGTCGGCGGGGGCCGATTGTCGGACCCGGCCACTACGGTGAAGCCGGTGTCGTCACTGCTCCGGTGCCGACGCTGCACAACCCTCCTGCCACGGAGAGACCGTGGCCGCTGAGTCCAAAGGAGGTGGGTTACTCATGCGTCACTACGAGATCATGGTCATCCTCGACCCGTCGGTCGAGGAGCGCGCCGTGTCCCCGCTGATCGAGGGCTTCCTCAACGTCGTTCGCCAGGGTGGCGGCAACGTGGAGAAGGTCGACACCTGGGGTCGCCGCCGTCTGGCGTACGAGATCAACAAGCAGTCCGAGGGCATCTACTCGGTCATCGACCTCAAGGCCACGCCCGAGGTCGTCAAGGAGCTCGACCGTCAGCTCGGCCTGAGCGAGTCGGTTCTCCGGACCAAGGTCCTGCGCCCGGACACCCACTGAGCCACCTCTGAGGCCTTCGGGTCTCGGGTAGCTCGCGAGTGGTGTTTCACGTGAAACATCACTGAACGGACATCTTCCCGAGAGGTCATCTCCACCATGGCAGGCGAGACCGTCATCACCCTCGTCGGCAATCTCGTCGACGACCCCGAGCTGCGCTTCACCCCGTCGGGTGCGGCGGTCGCGAAGTTCCGCATCGCGTCCACCCCCCGCACCTTCGACCGCCAGACCAACGAGTGGAAGGACGGCGAGAGCCTCTTCCTCACGTGCAACGTCTGGCGGCAGCCGGCGGAGAACGTCGCCGAGTCGCTCCAGCGGGGCATGCGCGTCATCGTGCAGGGCCGGCTGCGCCAGCGGTCCTACGAGACCAAGGAAGGCGAGAAGCGGACGGTCTTCGAGGTCGAGGTCGACGAGGTCGGTCCGAGCCTGCGTTCGGCGACGGCCAAGGTCACCCGGGCCAACCGGTCCGGCGGTCCCGGTGGCGGCGGCTTCGGCGGCGGCCAGCAGGGCGGCGGCCAGGGCGGTGGCTGGGGCGGCGGTGGCGGTCAGCAGGGCGGCGGCTGGGGTGGCAACTCCGGCGGCCAGTCCGGCCCGTCCGACGACCCCTGGGCCTCCAGCGCCCCCTCTGGTGGCAACCAGGGTGGCGGCAGCTGGGGCGCCCCGTCCGGTGGCGGCTTCTCGGAAGAGCCCCCGTTCTAAGAGCTGACAGATTTCGTGCGGTCCCGGGCCGGGTGCCCTCTGGCACCTCCCGGGTCGTGAACCCCAATGGAGCACACAATGGCGAAGCCGCCTGCTCGCAAGCCGAAGAAGAAGGTTTGCGTCTTCTGCAAGGACAAGGTCAACTACGTTGACTACAAGGACACGAACCTGCTGCGGAAGTTCATCTCCGACCGCGGCAAGATCCGTGCCCGCCGGGTGACCGGCAACTGCACCCAGCACCAGCGCGACGTCGCCACGGCCGTGAAGAACAGCCGTGAGATGGCGCTGCTGCCCTACACCAGCACCGCGCGCTAAGAGAGGGTGACCGAATAATGAAGATCATCCTCACCCACGAGGTGCCGGGTCTCGGTTCGGCCGGCGAGGTCGTCGAGGTCAAGGACGGCTACGCCCGCAACTTCCTGGTCCCGCGTGGCTTCGCCATCCGCTGGACCAAGGGCGGTCAGAAGGACGTCGACGCCATCCGTCGCGCCCGCAAGATCCACGAGATCCAGACCCTTGAGGCCGCCAACGAGGTCAAGGGCAAGCTGGAGGGCGTGCAGGTCAAGCTGTCCGTCCGCTCCGGCGAGGCCGGCCGCCTGTTCGGTTCGGTGACCCAGGCCGACGTCGTCGAGGCCATCAAGGCCGCCGGCGGCCCGGCGGTGGACAAGCGCGCCGTCGCGATCGCTTCGCCGATCAAGACCGTGGGCACCCACAAGGTCTCGGTCAAGCTGCACTCCGACGTCCTGGCCAACCTGGACATCGCGGTCGTCGCTGCCTGAGCTGCTCGGTAGCGCCCGAGGGCCGGACTCCCGACGGGGGGTCCGGCCCTCGGCCGTTCCCGGGCGCGCTGCCGCGGGCGGGCCGGCGCTCAGGCGCGGACGGCTCCGGTGACCAGCCACCGGCCGCTCAGCGTGCGCCGGACCAGGAAGGCGCCGCGGACCAGCATGAAGAGGTTCATCGCCCACCAGAGGCCGGCCAGCCCCAGGCCCAGCGCCGGCACCGCCAGGGCGAGCGGGGCGAAGGCGGCCAGGGTGGCGAGCATCGCCCAGGCCAGGAAGCCGCCGTCGCCGGCGCCCATCAGCACCCCGTCCAGGACGAAGACCAGGCCGGCGACCGGCTGGCAGAGCCCGACCAGCAGCAGCGCGGTGTCCAGCTGGGCCTGCACCGCCGGGTCCGGGGTGAACAGCGGGACGTACAGCGGGCGGGCGGCCACCAGCAGCAGGCCCAGCAGCACGCCCGAGCCGATGCCCCACTCGACCATCCGCCGGGTGGCGGCCCTGGCCCCGGGCACGTCCTCGGCGCCCAGGTAGCGGCCGATGATGGCCTGGCCGGCGATGGCGATCGCGTCCAGGACGAAGGCCAGGAAGACGAAGAGGGTCATGGCGACCTGGTGGGCCGCGATCTCGTCGTCGCCGAGCCGGGCGGCCACCGCGGTGGCGATCATCAGGACGGCGCGCAGGCTGAGGGTGCGGACCATCAGCGGGCCGCCGGCCCGGGCGCTGGCCCGGATCCCGGCCGCGTCCGGCCGCAGCGAGGCCTGCTCGCGGCGGGCCCCGCGCACCACCACGACCAGGTAGGCGGCGGCCATGCCGACCTGGGCGAGCACGGTGCCCCAGGCGGAGCCGGCCACACCGAGGCCGGCGCCGTAGACCAGGACGAGGTTCAGGACGAGGTTGGCGGTGAAGCCCGCGACGGCGACCAGCAGCGGGGTCCGGGTGTCCTGCAGCCCGCGCAGTACGCCGGTGGCGGCCATCACCACCAGCATCGCCGGGATGCCGAGCGCGCTGATCCGCAGGTAGGTGACGGCGTACGGGGCCGCGGTGGCCGAGGCGCCGAGCGCGTCGGCCACCCAGGGGGCGAGCAGCAGGGTCAGCGCGACCACGCCGGCGGAGAGCACCAGGGCGAGCCAGATGCCGTCGATGCCCTGCTGGACGGCGGCCCGGCGGTCCCCGGCGCCGATCCGGCGGGCGACCGCGGCGGTGGTGGCGTACGCGAGGAAGACGAAGACCCCGGTGGCGGTGGCGAGGGCGGCGGCGGCGACCCCGACCCCGGCCAGCTGGGGGGTGCCGAGGTGGCCGATGATGGCCGAGTCGGCCATCAGGAAGAGCGGTTCGGCGACCAGGGCGCCGAAGGCCGGGACGGCCAGGGCGAGGATCTCCCGGTCGTGCCGGCGGCGGTCGGCGGAGGGTGGGGGCGGCGTGGTCATGGGCTCCAGGCTACTCATCCACAGGTAAGGGACGCCAGAGTCTTGTGATCATTACTCGAAATTGTGAGCGACTGCGCCGACCGGGTGTGTGGGCGGGGCCACCCGGCTGTGTGTGAAGAATTTCTCATGCACAGCCCCGGGAAGAGGTAATCGCAGGTCAACAGGTTGACGGTGGAGGGATCGTCCGGTTATCCACAGGGTCTTCCACAGGGGCGTCCACAGGTTTGCGGCAGTTCTCCACAGCGGGGGGCCGGTCGTCCACACCCCCTGTGGATAACCGCCTTGGCGCGAGGGCGCCCGGCGCCTTAGCGTGGGTCGCTCACCCGACACTCCCACCCGCTCCGGCGTCCGATTTGTCGGTGTGGTGGCGTAGAAAGAAGGAGCGCACCCCTGCGCTCCGCCCGCAGCCACCGGCAAGGCCCGCTCCAACTCGCACCACTCGCTGATCGGGGAACACGCGTGACCGGCCCCCAGTACGACGACCACGACGTTCCACCGCCGCCGGAGGAGTGGCCCGCCGACGACGCCTTCCCGGACGTGCCGGGCGACCGGCTGCCGGTCTCGCGCGGACGGGGCGGGGCGCCGGAGTTCGGCAAGAAGTCCGGCCAGGGCTTCCAGCGGGACGGCTTCCAGCGCGACGGGGGCAAGCAGCGCCGGGACGACGTCGAGCGCTCCGACGGGGTGGACGGCTTCGAGCGGGTGCCCCCGCAGGACCTCGTCGCCGAGCAGTCCGTCCTCGGCGGCATGCTGCTCTCCAAGGACGCCATCGCCGACGTCGTCGAGATCCTCAAGCCGGCCGACTACTACCGTCCGGCCCACGAGCTCATCCACGGCGCGATCCTCGACCTGTACGCGCGCGGCGAGCCGGCCGACCCGATCACCGTGGCCGCCGAGCTGACCAAGCGCGGCGAGCTGACCCGGGTCGGCGGGCCCGGCTACCTGCACACCCTGGTCAACTCCGTCCCCACGGCCGCCAACGCCGAGTACTACGCCGCGATCGTGCACGAGCGCGCGGTGCTGCGCCGGCTGGTCGAGGCCGGCACCCGGATCGCGGGCATGGGCTACGCGGCCGAGGGGGACGTCGACGAGATCGTCAACGCGGCCCAGGCCGAGATCTACGCGGTCACCGAGCAGCGCACCAACGAGGACTACGCCCCGCTCGCGGACATCATGGAGGGCGCGCTCGACGAGATCGAGGCGATCGGCTCCCGGCAGGGCCAGATGTCCGGCGTCCCGACCGGCTTCGCCGACTTCGACCAGCTGACCAACGGCCTGCACCCGGGGCAGATGATCGTCATCGCCGCGCGTCCCGCGATGGGAAAGTCGACCCTGGCGCTGGACTTCGCGCGGGCCTGCTCGATCCACAACGGCCTGCCGAGCGTGATCTTCTCGCTCGAAATGGGCCGCAACGAGATCGCCATGCGCCTGCTCTCCGCCGAGGCCCGGGTCGCCCTGCACCACATGCGCTCCGGCAACATGACGGACGACGACTGGACCCGGGTCGCCCGCCGGATGCCGGACGTCAGCGCGGCCCCGCTCTACATCGACGACTCGCCCAACCTGTCGATGATGGAGATCCGGGCCAAGTGCCGCCGGCTGAAGCAGCGCAACGACATCAAGCTGGTCGTCATCGACTACCTCCAGCTGATGCAGTCCGGCGGCTCCCGCCGGGCCGAGAACCGCCAGCAGGAGGTCTCGGACATGTCCCGGAACCTGAAGCTGCTGGCCAAGGAGCTGGAGGTGCCGGTGATCGCGCTGTCCCAGCTGAACCGTGGTCCCGAGCAGCGCACCGACAAGCGCCCGATGGTCAGCGACCTGCGCGAGTCCGGCTCCATCGAGCAGGACGCCGACATGGTCATCCTGCTGCACCGCGAGGACGCGTACGAGAAGGAGTCGCCGCGCGCGGGCGAGGCCGACCTGATCGTCGCCAAGCACCGCAACGGTCCGACCGCCACCATCACGGTCGCCTTCCAGGGCCACTACTCGCGGTTCGTCGACATGACCCGGGACTGACACCCGGGACCGAGCCGGGGACCGGGCCGGGGCGTCGCGGAGCGGACCGCGGGCTGGTCCGGGGCCGTCCCCGCGGTGCTCGCGTCCGGCGGGGACGGTTCGATGAGCTACTGTCCCTGCCGTGAAGACGATACGACTGTTGTCCGCCCGCCGGGCCGGGGGCGACAAGGAGGCCCGGCAGGGCGGCTCGGCCGGTCGGCTGGGCTGGCTGGACGCGCTCCGAGGCATAGCCGCCCTGGTGGTCGCCCTCCACCACTTCGACATCCTGAAGCTGCTGCCGGACCGGATGGCGTCCTTCATCTGGTGGCACGCCGATCTCGGGCTGTACGGCGTGATGCTGTTCTTCCTGGTCAGCGGCTACATCATCCCGGCCTCGCTGGAGCGCCGCGGGGACGTCCGGGCGTTCTGGCTCGGCCGGTTCTTCCGGCTCTGGCCGCCGGTGGTCGTCGGGATCGTCTTCGCCCTGTCGATCGTCCCCGAGGGCGACACCTCGGTGGCACTGTTCGCCACCGACCACGACCTGATCTACCTGGCCGCCAACGCCACCATGCTGCAGGACTTCATGGGCGTCTGGAACGGCCTGGGCGTGATGTGGACCCTCACCTACGAGATGGTCTTCTACTACCTGGTCACCGCGCTCTTCGCGCTCGGCTGGCACCGGAAGAGCGGTCCGATCGCGGTCGGCTTCGCGGCCGTCGCCCTGATCTTCGGCACCACCATCGCCTCGCACACCCTGACCGTCGACTGGGCATCGACCCGCCACCTGGTCTGGGGCGCGGTGCTGATCGTCGTCTTCGCCTTCGCCTGCATCCTGAGCGGCCGCCTGTCGCTGGCCCGGACCGGGGCGCTGACACTGGGGGTCCTCGGCCTGGTGCTGATGTACAACAACAGCCGCGCGCCGATGTTCCAGACCCTGATGATCTTCGCGACGATGTTCGCCGGCACCGTGCTGTACCGCGCCGAGCACAAGCAGATCGACCGGCTGCAGGCCGCGCTGTGCTGCGGTTTCGTGCTCGCCGCGGGCATCGCGGTGGCCTGGATGTACAACCGCGACGGAATGGAGCAGCACACCTGGACGGCCGGCTGGCGGGCCTGGGCCGGGTCCTACGTGGCCGCCTGGCTCACCTTCGGGATCGGCATGGCGCTGCGCAAGCGCCGCTTCCCGAAGCTGCTGACCTGGCTCGGGGCGATCAGCTTCTCGGTCTACCTGCTGCACGTCCCGCTGCTGCACACCCTGGCGCACCTGCTGGACGCCCCCAAGATCCCGCCGACCACGAGCGGCAAGCTGATCTGGACGGCCGAGTACCTCGTAGTGATCCTGCTGGTCAGCTGGGTGATGTACCGGCTGGTCGAGCTGCCCGTGCAGAACCTGGGCCGCAAGGCGGTCAAGGCGGTGAGCCGTCGCTGGCCCGGTGAGGGACCGCTGCCGCAGGCCGCCGCGGTGCCGGCCGCCCGCGTCGAGGAGGCGCCCGCGGCGGCGCCGGTGGAGCGGGAGGCCGAACCCGTACCGGCCGGGCACCGCTAGGCCCTGTCCGGCCGATCTTGCCGGGCGCACGCGAAGGGCCCGCTCCCGTTCCGGGGGGCGGGCCCTTCGCCGTGCCGGGGTCAGAGGGTGACCGTGGCGCGGAAGAGTTCGGCGGCGCCGTCGAGCACCGTGGCGGTGCCGTCCGCGGGGAGGAAGGCGGACTCGCCGCGGGCCAGGTCGAGGGTGCTGCCGTCGGCGGCGGTCAGCCGGGCGCGGCCCTCGGTGCAGAGCAGGATCTGCGGGGTCGCGCCGTCGATCCGGCGGGGCTCGCCGTCCAGCCGGAAGCGGGAGAGCCGGAACTCGTCGATCGGCACCGGGTAGAGCTCCTCGCCCGGAGTGCCCTCGACCGCGACGGTGCGCACCGGCTCGGGGGCGCCGGCCGTGAAGTCGACCACCTTCAGCAGCTCCGGCACGTCGATGTGCTTGGGGGTGAGGCCGGCCCGCAGCACGTTGTCGGAGTTGGCCATCAGCTCGACGCAGGTGCCGTGCAGGTAGGCGTGCGGGACGCCGGCGCCGAGGTAGAGCGCGTCGCCGGGCTGCAGCCGGACGTGGTGCAGCAGGAGCCCGGCGAGCAGCCCGCGGTCGCCGGGGAACTCCCGGGTGATCCGGGTGTACGGGACGTAGGGGCCCGCGGGGTCGCCGGCGGCGGCCTTGTCGACGGCGTCGGCGGTGTCGCGTACCAGCGTCTCGGCCTCGTCCGTGGGCATGCTCAGGACGGCGGCCAGGGTGCGGCTGAGCGCCTCGGACTCCTCGCCGGCGTGCAGCAGGGCGATCAGCGGGCCGAGCGCGGGCAGCCGCAGACCGGCCAGCAGGGCGGCGGCGTCGGCGGGCCGGCGGAAGCCGCAGAGGCCGTCGAACTCGCCGAGGGCACAGATGAGTTCGGGCTTGTGGTTGGCATCGCGGTAGTTGCGGTGCGGGGCGTCCAGCGGGATGCCGCGGGCGTCCTCGTCGGCGTACCCGGCGCGGGCCTGGGCCAGGGTCGGGTGGGCCTGGATGGAGAGCGGGATGCCGGCGGCGAGGACCTTGAAGAGGAACGGCAGGGCGGGGCCGAAACGGGCGACGGTGGCGGCGCCGAGCTCCCGCTCGGGGTCGGCGGCGATCAGCTCGTCGAGCCGGCGCGGGCCGGCGCCGCGGTCGGCGCGGGACGGTGCGCCGGGGTGGGCGCCCATCCACAGTTCGGCCTGCGGTCCGCCGGTGGGTTCCTGCCCGAGCAGCTCGGGGAGGGCGGTGACCGACCCCCAGGCGTACGGGCGGACAGTGTTGACGAGCCTGTCCATGCGCGCGGTCCTACTCCTTTGCTGCCGTGAGGCTGGGCATCGACCCTAGCCGACGGGTGCCGCCACGGGGGAAACGGCGGAGCGGCCCGTGGAGTGCCGGGAGGTCCGGCGGGGTGCCCGAGTGGCTGGAACGCGGTAGTAGGATGCCAGGACGCAGTGGTTTCCGGACAGCCCCGGAGTCGGCGGGACGCCGAGTCGACGGGGGCCGTGTCCACGGCGCGGGCGATGCGGCCGGCGCTTCCCACCCCCTGGCCGAGAGGTTTGTTCGTGACCGTGAACCAGCAGAGTTTTGCTGATCTCGGCCGGGTGCTGGTGATCATTCCGACCTTCAACGAGGCGGAGAACGTCGAGCGGATCGTCGGCCGGGTCCGGGCCTCGGTGCCCGAGGCGCACGTGCTGGTCGCCGACGACAACAGCCCGGACGGCACCGGTGAGCTGGCCGACAAGCTGGCCGCCGAGGACGGGCACGTGCACGTGATGCACCGCCGCGGCAAGGAGGGCCTGGGCGCCGCCTACCTGGCGGGCTTCCGCTGGGGCATCGACGAGGGCTACGACGTCCTGGTCGAGATGGACGCCGACGGCTCGCACCAGCCCGAGGAGCTGGGCCGGCTGCTGGCCGCGCTGCGCGGCGCCGACCTGGTGCTGGGCTCCCGCTGGGTGCCGGGCGGCCGGGTCGTGAACTGGCCGAAGTCGCGCCTGCTGCTGTCGCGCGGCGGGTCGACGTACTCGCGGCTGATGCTGGACGTGCCGATCCGGGACGTCACCGGCGGCTACCGGGCGTTCCGCAAGGAGACGCTGCTGGGGCTGGGCATGGACCAGGTCGCCTCGGCCGGGTACTGCTTCCAGGTCGACCTCGCGTGGCGGACGGTCAAGGCCGGCTTCAAGGTCGCCGAGGTGCCGATCACCTTCGTGGAGCGCGAGCTCGGGGCGTCCAAGATGAGCCGCAACATCGTGGTCGAGGCGCTCTGGCGGGTCACCGCCTGGGGTGTCGCCGACCGGGTCTCCCGGATCAGGGGCGGCAAGTAGGGCTCGTCGCACGAGCCGGTGGCCGGAGCCGTCCGGCCGGGAACGGATTGTCGAAGCGGAAGGGCCCGCCTGTGCAGACACGCGGGCCCGTCCCCGTTGCGCCAAACGCTGTACGGGGACCGGGGGTGGGGAGCAGCCCGGCGCCGGCG
>NZ_JBSGXP010000107.1:0-29584 GCF_053610105.1 Kitasatospora sp. NPDC054939
ACTTCGTCGGCAGGGCCTGATGTTTATACGAGACCGCGGCTGCGCCGGGCCGGGGATGGGTGGGTGGCGGGGCAATTCGCCGATGGCGAATTGGCTTGTCGGGGGCGGCCCCTGGCGGGGCCTCAACTCGACGGGTGTCGGGTGTCAAAGCGGCACGGGCCTGCGGCCCGCCATGGGGCCCATTCCGGCCTGCGGCCGGGAGCGTTAACGATGTGACGTGAATTGTCGGAGATAGGCCTCCCCTGGCGGGGTGTCCGAGTGGGCGTTGACGATGTGGCGCAAATTGCCGGTAAAAAGGCCATCCCTGACGGGACGGCTAAATCCGGAGGGGCCACGTTCACGATATCCCGCGAATTTTCGGTAGAGAGCCACAGCCCCGGGGCGCAGCCTCGGGGCGCGGGTACTCTGCGGCCCCTGTGGTGGCCCGTCGGGCGGCCTGCGGCCTTCAGGGAGGGGCAGGGCTGGGCGGCGCCCTGGCGGGCTCCGCAGCGGGCCGTGAGCGGCAGCAGGAGGGGAGGGCGGCACCTGCGGCGCGGGGACGGGGCGGCGGGCCCGGGAGGGGCGGCGGGAGGAGCGGCCGGAACGCGGCGGGGACTCCGGGGAGCAGCGGGCGGCAGGTGTCGGCGGGCAACGGCCTGCGGCAGCCGGGTGCCGGTGCGCGGCGGGCAAAAGGCCGGCCCCGGCCGCGACGGCGGCGGGAACGACGACGGGGACCAGTCGCTCGCCAAGCCACCCGCCAAGCACCACCGGCACCCGCGCCGTCCCGGCTCCCCCGGGGGCCCGGTGACGGGCCCTCCCGGGGCGCAGCGGCGGCCACGACCGCAGCTCGGCGAGAGCATCGGGCGGGTGCGGCGCAGTCCTGCGGCAGGGTGCGGCAGGCAACTCCCGACCGGGCACCGAACCCGCACACGGGCCCGCACCGCCACCCTCTCCGTGAACCGCACCCGCAACCCTCCGACCTGCGGCGGGACGAACGCGCAAGAGCTGGCGGGCCCTCGGGAACCGAGATGCAAGAGCTGTCAGGAACTTCACCCCCGGCCCCAGAGGGCAGCGCGGGGAGCAGCACCACACGCTCAGCGAGACAGGGGGCTAACCCGGGGCCCGGGCGCAGCCGAGCACCAGCACCTGGTCCTCCGGCACGGGCGGCCTGGCGGCCGCGGTGGGGGTGCCGGCCTGGCGGCCGGACCGGTGGGTGGTGGGGGTGCCGGGGCCTGACGGCCCGGCAGCGCGCGGGCGGGCGGGGCCGGGCCTGCGGCACCGGCCGGGGATGGCGGGCGGGCGCGGGCGGTGGCCTGCGGCCCCCTGACGGGGGTGCGGCAGGGCGTGGCCGGGGCGCGGTGGGGCCGGGCCGGGCGGCCTACGGCCCCCGGAGACGGCGGGTACGCCCCTGCGGGCGGCACCCCGCCCTGGGTGCACGTCGCCCGGGTGCGCCCGGCACCGCGTGCTGGAACTGGAGCCGGCGCCCCCGGGGGAACGGCGGCAGGCAGGACGCCCTCCCCCGAGCCGGGGGCAGCGTGCTGGCGGTGCGCGGGCCGGGGCAGCCGGCTGGCGGGCGGGGAGCAGCGGTCTGCTCGGGCAGTGAAGGACCTTCAGCTGTCGGAGTTGGGTGCGGGGTCTTGGTGGTCGGGTGCGTTCAGTTCGATGCCGCGGTGGCGGCGAAGCGCACGGGCGAGGGTGTGGAGGCTGCCGTAGGTGAGGGCGCTGCTGCCCATTCCGTCGGTCAGGAGGCCGTGGAGTCCTCCGGTGATCTGGCAGTAGATGGCCATTCCGCCGGCCGTGGCCACGATCGTGTTGTTGGTGCGGTTCTTGCTCGCCAGGATCCAGTCGATCGGTACCCACAAGGGACTGGCGAGGGTATGCAGTCGCAATTTGATTCCGGCGACGACGAAGCCGAGTGCGAGGTGCCGGGCGCGGCGGGGGGTGATGACGAGGCCCTCTTCGGGGGCGCCGGCGAGGTCGGCGTGCCAAGCGCCCCGGAGGTGGGCGTGGCGGGGGCCTGCCAGTAGAAGGGCGATCGAGGTGAGGGTGCGGTTGGTGTCCGGGGCCCGTCCGTTCAAACGGCGGAGGATATAGCCACTGGGAGGTTCCGAGAGGATTTCCGCTGTGGTGATTGCGCGCGAGATCCACTTGCTCCGCCGCGTCAGGCGATTTACGTGTGCGTGGTGCTTTCCGATGTATCGCCGGTATTCTTCCTGCTTCGCAGCGTACTGGAGGGCCAGTGATTCCGGCATGGGGCCAGCTTCTTTATGCGCCTGCAGCTGGGCCACGAAGGCTTCGTAGTCGCGTGCGACTACTGTAGTCACATTGCTTGCCGCTTCCCATCTATCCCTCTGGGCGTGGATACGCTCGGTGAGACGGAATGCCACCAGTCTGCCGAGGCAAAACCAGAGGGACTGGAAGGAAAATATTACGGCGACGAAGGCGGTCCCGGTCCAGATGGCCTGAGTGGCGGACGACTGTCCTTCGAAGGAATGGACGGCATTCGCGATCGGTAGGGCGGCGGTGGTGATGAACAGCAGCATCAGGATCAGGAGTCCGAGGCGGCTTTCCATCGCTTTCGTGATCAAGCGGGTCATGCGTGACCACCTGCCAGGCCGAGGAAGCGCTGACGCCGACCGGCACGGGCCCGGAGGGCCTCGTTCGCCTGAAGGCGGCCGGCGCCCGTGAGCTGGTAGAAGCGTCGGGGCGGGCGGCTCGGGTGAGGCTCGGTCTCAGCCCAGGACTCCACCCAGCCGCGTTCGGAGAGCCGTTCGAGGATGGGGTACACGGTGCCGGAGCCCAGATCGGCCTCCACGCAGATCTTCAGACCCCACGCGGGGTCGTCGTCCGTCGCGGACAGCAGGACTTCCAGCACTCCGATCGTCGGTTTCGTCATACGAGGAGTACTCATGACGCTCAGTGGACCACCAACCTGAGCGTTTGTCGAGTACGATCATCGATCTGTCCGGAGTCACCTTCCAGATCAGCTTCTGAGACCTGGCGGAGCC
Organism: Kitasatospora sp. NPDC054939; assembly: GCF_053610105.1. Classification (NCBI taxonomy): domain Bacteria; kingdom Bacillati; phylum Actinomycetota; class Actinomycetes; order Kitasatosporales; family Streptomycetaceae; genus Kitasatospora; species Kitasatospora sp. NPDC054939. Next base: position 2,988 of record NZ_JBSGXP010000107.1, read on the forward strand.
TTCGGGGAGAACAGGGCCGGGAGTACAGCGGGCGGCGCCCGAGACGGCGAGGACGAGGGCGTGCCAGTGCCCCCTGGCACGCGAGCAAGCGGGCAGGCGCAGGGGCGGCGGGAACGGACCGGCAGGAGCAGCAGCAGGCCGGGCCGGGGAGTACCCGCGGCCCTCTGTCGCACGGGGCTGTCGCGGACCGGCCAGGCACGGGGGATCCGGCCCTGTGCCCACGTCACCCCACACGACAGCACCCCCAGCGCGACAACCACCGCGACAGCCCAGCAGCGGGCCCGGCAGGGCGGCCAGACGCAGCAGGCCGGGGCCTGGCCGCCGGGGGCCAGGGGCGGCCCGGGGCCGGGGGCCGGGCACGGTCGCCGCCGGCCGGGACCGGGACCGGGAAGCAGCCTGACGGCGGGCAGCAGCAGAACAGCAGCACGACCAGGGCGACGGCCAGGCGCAGCAGGCCGGGAACAACGGGCACCCACTATCCCGGCCACCACGGCCAGGCACAGCCGACCCGGGGCCGGGGGCCGGCGGGCGGGGCCGGCAACTCCTGGCGGCGGGCAGCAGCCCGGCCACCACCGCCCCGGACCGCGCCGAGGACGGCCGCGAGCCGGGCACGGCCGCCGCCCGGGGACGACGGCCACTCGCACGGCCCCGGAGCGCCCGGAACCCGCCAGCACCCCCGCCCAGTTCCCTGGGCGAACTCCCGCATGAATTCACACCCGTCGAAGCAGCCCCGGACAGCAGTAATCCCAGCTGAATCGATGAGGAAAACCGGGACGGAAACCGGTGGCATTTCCGAGGGGCCGTCAATTTGCGGGAACACCCCGCAGCGGACCCGGCCCCCGGACCGCCTGCCGAACCCCGGCCGACCGGGGAGGCCGCCACCCGCCGTCACCGAAACCGGAGCGCCCCGCAGTGTTCCGGACAGCCGGACCGGGCCCGGCGCATCGGCCCGGATTGGTCTACTAGAACGCGACCCGAGCGCCCTGAACGGTGTGAGGTCACGGGACGGGACCGAGACCGGCCAGCGGCGGTCCCGACTCCTGTGCCTCCAGAATCAACGGGAGTGGATCCACCACAGGGCGTAGCTGGTGCCCGTGGCGCCCAGAGTGCTGAACGCCCCGTACGCCAGCCCCTTTGCGGCGCTGGACCGCGTGAGGCGCCCCAGGCGCCTGGCCTGCTTGGCGCACCACTGCTGAATGACGGTGTTGAACGGAGGGATACGACGCGGCGCGGTCATCTGCCGGCTCCTGACATGAGGCGAATGGGACGAACGTGACCGGGCCCGGTCGGTCAGCGGCGCCTGAAGCGTGCTGACTTGGGGACAGTAACGAGACACGGTGATCACGCGTCGTCCTATAACTTGTTGCGAGACATCACAGACAGGATCAGAGAGGACTATTGGCATATGCCAACTCCGAGGCGGGTACTCGATCCTTCTGACGGACCGCAAGGTGTGTTCGCCCTCGAGCTTCGGGCCCTGCTCGATCCGGTCGACGTCCCAATCGTCTCCGGCGACACCGGGGTGTCCCCAGCGGCCATCTACGCAGCCCTGTCCGGCACGCGGGTCTGCTCCGATCGAACACTGTCCGCACTGCTCCGGGCCCATTTCACCGGTCTGCACCAAACGCCACTGCCCGCCAAGGACCCCTGGCCGTGGGTGTGGACGGCCTTCGCCACGGTGCACCAGTTCGAGCTGATTGATCGCCTCAGCCAGCGGCGCCAAATAATCGAATCGAGCTCCCGATCGGTGCCGCGCGGCCCCGCAGTATCCATCGGCCTGCCGCAGGATCACCGCCGCTTCGTCCAAATTCTTCGGCGCCACCTGCCCAACGCGGAGGAGGATCTGCTGAAGCTGTCCACACTGCTGTCCCGTGACAGGAGCAGTGATGAGGACTCAACCGTTGACAGCGTGATGCCCGGAGGGCCCAAGGCAGGCGAGCGGAACATCACTCTGAAACGCCTCCAGGGCTTCCTCCGCGGCAGTCGCATCCCGAACGAGCGGACGCTGAGTCGCATCATCCATGCCCTGCCAGACCTGACCGACGATTCGAACCGTGTTCTGGAGCTTCGCGATACCGCTAAACGGGCCCGTGCCGCACGTGCCCGGGCTCGCCATGCAGCACATCGCCAAGCACCCGAGCGGGCAAAGGACCGGGCAGAACGGCCGGGCAGGCGGAACCGGAGAGCCGGACGGCGGCGGGACGGGTAGCCCGCGCGCAGCGCGGGCCGGGACCGACGACGGCGGCCCGGCCGGCGGAACGGGACCAGGACCGGGCCCCCACCAGGACGGCCGCCGACGGCCAGGTGGACGACCCAGCATGGACTCCCGGCCAGGTAGTCCACCCCGAGGCGGGCGGGCACCTCGGCATGAAGGACACGAACACCCCGCCACCTCTAAGCTCTCGCCATGCGAGGAGCGAGAAGCATCCACACCCTGCCTTCGCTGCCCTGTACATCGAAGCCCGGCACCGCTCCCTCGGCGGTGCTGATGACACCCTTCTGGGGCCAGCAACCGGGTTCCTCATGGGCTTCCCCGGCAGCTACTGGCTCATCACCGCCCGGCACGTCCTCAGCGGCCGGCGCTCCGACAACCAGGCCGTCATGTCGAAAAGAGGGCTCTGTCCGGACTACCTTCGCGTGCGCTTCGCCGGTGAGACGGCCGTCGGGCTCGAGCCTCTCGAGAAGGACTACGACCTGTACGACGGGAAGGGCGACTACCAGGAGGTCCCGCTCTGGCGAGCTCCCAAAGAGCAGCGCATCGACGTGGCAGCCCTGCACATCGGTAGCCTCCCGGAGACGGTAGTGGAGGCCCCGATGCCGAACCGCTGGCCCACGGTGCGTGAACTGTGGCCTGCGGATCGCCGTAGCCAGCAGGGCAGCGACCAGGACGTCGACATTCCCCTGCGGGTCACGGACCGGCTCTTCGTGCTGGGCTTCCCGTTCGGCAACACCGGCAGCTGGCCGTACGCGGTCTGGACGGCGGCACCGGTCGCCAGCGAGCCGCTCGCCGGGTGGGACGGCCTGCCCGGCTTCCTGCTGGACTCCCGGACCCGGCCAGGGCAGTCCGGCGCCCCGGTCGTCCTGCAGCTGGGCCCTGCCGACCCCGTCGTGATCGGGGAGGACACGATCATGCATGGCGAATCAGTGACCGGACTGGTCGGGGTCTACAGCGGCCGGGTCCACCCGGAGTCCGACCTGGGCATGGTGTGGACCACCGACGCCCTCTTCGCGTTCCTGCTCGAGGTCGCACCGGCCGGCTGGACGCTGGGGCCTGAGGTGCCGGCCCGGCTCCGGCCAACCCCGCCGAACGGCCCGGACCCGACCGGCGACTAGGCAGGCCAAGCGGGTGGACGAGGAAGGGCAAGCGGCCGGGCGGGCGGCAAGGTGCTGCTGGCGGGTCAGTCGGCGCGGTGAAGTCGCTCGACGGGGATCGTCCGGTCAATTCCGGTGATCTCCAGGACCCGGGTCACGGCCTGGATGGGGTGGGCCAGGTAGAGGGTCACGCCTTGGCGGTCCGCCTCGGTGCGGGCGAGCAGCAGGGCATCGATGCCGGTGGAGTCGCAGAAGGTGACGGCCGCGAGGTCGATCCCCGGCTTCGGGAACGCCGGGCGGATCGCGAGGGCGCGGTGGAGCGCGGCGTGCAGGATCGGGGCGCCGGCGAGGTCGAGTTCGCTGGCGGCCTCGACAACCGGGCCGGCAGGGGTGCCACGGACGGTCGCGGTGAAGGGAGGCCCGATGCTCACGCACATTCCCTTCGCTGTCCGGGGGGGTTCGGGTCAGGTGGACACGGCCACCGTACGGCGCGGTGGGGCAGCCCCCGCCGGGCCTGGCGGCGGCGTGTCGCGGGCGCGGCGGGGCGGCGGCGGGCAGGGTGTTCGGCATGTCTGAGCGTCGTCGTCGCAGTCGTGCCCGGGTCCTGGGCCTGTCCGTCGATTTGCTGGGGGCAGGGCCGGTGCCGGCTCCTGCCCAGCCTGGTACGACGCCACCGGGACTGGGCGGCGACGCCGGGACTGGGCAAGCCCCGGTCCGGTGCGGCGAGGGGGTCTGCGGCCGTGTCCCACGCCGGCCTCGGGCGTACGCCGGCGCGGCGTGGGACACGGGGGCAGGTCACGCGGCGATGGCCAGGTCCGGCAGCCACCCCCGCTTGCGCAGCCCTGACGCCCGGCTACCGCACCAGTCGGTGCAGAAGCGGCGGGCCCGGCCGGTACGGGCCCGGGACGGCGGTGTAGGGGGTCAGCCGGCAGCCAGCGCCGGAGAGGGCTACCCGGCAGCGAGGTAGGCGCCGGTCACCTCGGCCAGGTACTGCGCGACTTCGTCCGCCCGCGCGCGGTCCGTCACCGAACCCGGGCCCGGCTGCCCGTACGCATCGGCTCGGGCGAAGGAGGCGTCGAGGTCGGCGGCGTACTGCACCAGGCAGTCGTACAGCCGGGCGGTGGTCTCTAGTAGGGCTTGGTCAGGTTCGCATGGGTGTGGGTATGTCGCGGTGGCAGGTCGGGCAGTGGCCGGCCCATCGTCCTGGCCGCCACCACCGAGAGGGCGCTGCGGCAGATCTGACTCTGCGCGCAGTTGAGGGGCCGCACCGCTCTCACGGTGACGGCCCCTCAACTGTTGCCGCAGAAATAGGGGACGGTCGTCACCGACGATGGACAGGTCGGGCAGCGGGGCGGAGAGCCAGCCTCGCCGGTGCAGTCCCGGGGCCCTGCGGGTGCACCAGTCGGTACAGAAGCGCGCGGAGCGGCCAGCCCCGGCTGCTGGCATGGTCTGAGCGCAGACCTGGCAGTGGCCGGCCGGAGCGGGGGTGGCGAGGCGTTCCAGCAGGCGCTGGACCCGGTGCTCCTCACACCGCTCCAGGGGTTCCCGGTCGGCGGTGCAGTTGGCGAGCAGTTCGGCGAAGGTGGCGCGCAGGCGGGGCAGGTCGCGGCAGCGGGCGCCGAGCAGGGCGAGGCAGTCCTCGACCGTCCAGGTGGCCAGGGTGGCGGTGCGGGTGAGGTAGAGGCCGACGGTGTCGATGCGGTGGTGGTCGGCGTGGTCGAGGAGAAGGTAACCGAGGATCTGCCAGGCGGTGTGCTGCTCGAAGCGGCGCGGGTGGCGGGTGCTCTTGATCTCGATCAGCGTGCCGCCGGCCAGTAGGTCCGCGTCGGCGGTGATGTCGATGCCGGAGAACAGCACGCCGCCGGTGCACCTGGCGGGATCGCTGGCGGTGCGCAGTTTGGCCAGGGGGCTGGTGGCGGCGAGGACGAGCTGGCCGTGGGTGTCGTCAACCAGGTCGCGGTGCGGGAGGGCGAGGAGGCGGTCCAGGGTGAAGGTCTTGGGGGCCTCGGAGGCAGCCAGGTAGAGCGGTGTGTGGGTGAAGCCGAAGGCGTTGCGGGTGGCGACCTGGTACCAGGCCGCGGCGAGCAGGAGCCGCGCGAGGTGCTGCTCCTCCTGCCAGAAGCGGTCCACCGGCCGGTCACGGTTGTCCAGGTCGAGGTCGTGGACGACGTCGACCAGGCGCTCGAGGAGCTGGTCGCCGACGGCGCCCATCCGCTCGCCGGCCCGGGAGCCCATCTGCCGGGCGGTGTCGACGCCGAAGCGGGTCGGCAGGTCGACGGGGTGGGCGGCGGTGAACGCCAGGCGCAGGCGCTGGTCGATCGCGGTGCCCACGGTGCCGGCCCCCGTGCCGGCGCCGGGCAGCGGCCACAGCACTGGCACGTCGGCGTGCCGGGCACGGAAGTCCTCCCGCAGCGGCTTGGGACCCGCCGACATCTCCCGGTCAAGGAAGCGGCGCAGCGGGGTGCGGGGGCACTTGAGGCCGGAGGTGAGGCTCATGCCGCTCACCGCCCCGCTGCTCTGCTGTAGGCCGAGCCGGTCGGCTTCGTGGTGGGTGCGGTCGGTGCTGTGGTGCGCAGGTGGTTCGTCATACCGAGGACGGTAGGAATGCCCGCTGACAGGTTGTAGGACAAGCGGAGCAGCCACGTCACCCAGCCGGGAAGGTCTTCACCCGGGCAGCCCTATTGCGCTCGCACCCGGCCCCTCGGCGGAAGGCACTGTTCGAGGGTCTCGGGCGGGGCACCACTGCGGTCCTGCCCCGGCGGCGTGACAGGATCGGACCGCTCCTCCCGCACACCATTGCCCGGGGGCGGGGCGCCTACGTGGCCGACCGCACCTGTGCACCAGGCCCGGCGAAGGGTCAGAAGCTGCTGCGGCGTACGACGGGCCGCGTGGGCTGAGTACGGCCGGCGGCCGGGACGAGGGCGGTGGAGGCGGGTGCGCTCCAGCCAGTCGGCGACCTGCCGGATGGTGGCCGCATCGAGGTGGCGGGTGAGCTCGCGCACCGCCTGGTGGTCGCCCTCGGTCAGGATGTGAAGTCCGGCCCGGGCGAGGGCGGTGTAGAGCGGGTCAGCTCCCGCTCCGGCGAGCCGGCGGTGCGCAGTGTCGGTTCGCTGCCGGGCGTCTTCGGCGGCCTCGCGAGCGCGGTCGGCGACGTCCTGGCGGTGCCGGGCGACGGTCTGGGCGCGGCGCAGGCCGAGGTCGTGGTCCTGGTCGTAGGTCTCGCGGCCGGTGGTGGCCACCTCGCCGCGGATGCGCTGCCACTCCTGGTAGACGAGCGCGGCGTGAGCGAGGGCGCTCTCGTCCCCGGCGTCGGCGTACCGGCTAGCGGCGCGCAGCAGATCGGACTCCTCGGGCTGCTCCAGCGCCACGATCAGACTCACCACCCCACCCTGCGGCAGCCCGATGCGGGGCGCAGCTGGGAGCGGGCCGTCCGGGCAGGGCCCGGACGGTGGGGAGGTGAGGCGGGGAGAGTGGGGCGCGGGGGTTGGATTGTCCCTACCGGAATTCTCCGGCAGGGCACAACCATTTCATCTAGTGGACGAAGAAACCGAGGCCGTTCAATTTACGACCATCCACCTAGGGGAGCTGATCCCTGAATATGCGTTCCATGCTAGACAGTATGCCCTCGCTTGAGGGCCGACGTGCCTCCAGGAGCGCTCAAGGTCGAAACCCTGGTCCCATGCATTCATGAGCGCCTCGAGGAATCCGGTTGCAACTGCGGTACTTTCGTCTTCGCTGCCGGATTCAAGAATCTCTTCCATCCTTCCGAAGATTTCGCCCATCTGGGCATCTGTCACATTACTAGCATTATTCGCGAGCGACTGGCCGAAATCAGCCAGAGCAAATACCAGCGGAAGGTCCTCATCTACGGTAAGTGCAGGGTTGACGGCCCGGATATCTTCGAACCAGGTTGGAAAGCTCATTTCACACTCCGAGGGCGTTCTTCATGTCGCGAAGGATGTTCTCAGCAGCAGCTCGGTCGCCTAGGCGTGCTGTCGGGTTGTCCTTGAGCCAGTTCTGCAGGAAGACGATTGAGTTCTCGGCCTTCTGGGTATGCCATTTGGCTCCGACGGGCCTTCCGGTGAGCTTCTCGAAGCGGACGGCTGCGGCGGTGCTCCCACTGCCGATCTTGGCATTTTCGCGATACAGCTCGTTCACTACCTTTCCAAGCTTCTCATCCTCGACATAGGGCTTTTCCATCTCCTTGCGAAGGATATCCTTGTACTTCTCAAAGAGTTGCCTGTTCCTGGCAATTCCCGTGATCTTGGGGGCCTCTCGCAGGCCGAGTCGCTTCGTCAGTGGCTTAAGCATTTTGCTCAAGCCCGATCCGGCGCCGCTTTCCATTGTCACCACTGCCGGAACCACGGATTTCAACTGGTCCAGCAGCTCGGGGCCGCAGGTCGCACGGTTAGGATAGCTGTTTGTGAACGGCCGGTCATCATGGTAGTTGCAGTAACCAGCGAGGAGGCTTGCCGCGGGGTCGGGAGCGGCCTGTCCCGGAAGGAGTCCGACAGCGTCCCCGAATTGGTTCAACCACGAGTCGAGCCCGCTGGCAACGTTGCCGCAGTAGTCGGACCCCTTGGCTGGCAACTGGACGCCGTTGAGGAAGCATGTCCCGTCGAAGGACAGGAGGAAGACTCCTGTCTCGTACTCGTGGAGTTCTTCGATGCCGGCGGGCTCTGAAGGCTCGGGCGGGGTGGGCTCTCCCTGGTTTCCTGCTGCCGCCTTCCGGCGAGCCTCTTCCTCCTGGTTCTGCTTGGCTGCCGCAATATTCACCGCGTCTGCCGCGGCAGCAGCGGCCTCACCGGCACTCTTGCCTGCATTGATTGCGGAGGTACGTGCTGCCTGGGCCGAGTTGTAGGCGAGAAGAGCGTAAACGTGAGCCTTCGCCGCCGATGAGCTTGCCCGTCGAGCGGATGTTGCGGCTGCCGTAGCGGCGCTGCTGGTGCTGGCAGCCGCCGCCTTGGCCTGCTGAGCCGAGGCTGTTGCGGTCTTTGCTGACTGGTCGGCTGACGCCGCCGACTGACGGGCCTGGTCTGCGAAGCCCTTCGCGGCGTTCGCGGCGTCGCTTGCTTGGCTGGCGTAGCCATTCGCCTCCGACGCGGCTCCACGTGCAGTGGCCGCAACCTCGGCGGCCTGTGCCGCGTGCGCAGTAGCTGCGGCCGCCGCGGCCTTGCCATCACTGATCTGACGGCGGATCTCTGCCACGTGTATGGCGTCGTCAGCGTCCTGCTTGGCGATCTCGTACTGGGCTGTAGAGACGAACTGGCGCAGGGTCGAGGCAGGTGCCTCTAGGGCGACCTGCGCCGCGGCCTTCACCCTGGGCCCACCAGCGTTGATGAGACGGAGCGCTTCGACGGAGTCGTCTTCCTCGCGGGCCTTGTGCTGCCCCGTTATGAGGAAGGAACGGAGCGCTTCAGTGGTCCCGACGTCAATGGCCGCACTGCCAGCCGCCTTCACGGCCTTGCCGCCAGCATGCATGATGGCCAGGGTCTGGACCTGGTAGTCGTCGGACTGTGCGAGATGCTGTCCCTCTGCCAGGAAGGCGGCTTGTTCGGTCGGCGTCGACGCCAGTGCGGTCGAAGCTGCCGCTCTGAGAGCTGCTGACGAGCCGTGCTCGGTGAGGTGCACCACCTTCGTGCGGTCGTCCTGAGCTGCTGCCGTCTGTCGGCTGACACTCAACCACTGAAGAACGTCGTCGCTTCCGCCGGCAAGGGCGGACTCAGCTGCCTTCGCCGTCCAGGGCCCGCCGGTGGACATGAGGTTTGCCGCGGCTTTGCGTCCCTTCGCTACTGCTTCGAGCGCGGGAGTTCCCGGTGCCGTGGCCGCGCTGAGAAGTTGCTTGGTCTCCTCGTCCTGGCGGAGCGACTCTGCGGTTTCCCAGGCGATCTCGGCTTGCTGTTCGATCTCCTGTTTCTTGAGCTCCTGCGCGGATTGAATGGCGATGTCGCGGTCGGCTTCAAGGCTGGCAGTCTCTGCCTGCCGTGCTGTCTGCTCGACAGCGGCTGCCTGGTTCGCGGCGGTCGTCGCATCGGCAGCTGCCTTGAGCGCCGCGTCGGCGTGCTGGGTCGCTAGGCTGGCCCAGTTCGATGCTCCTCCAGCGTGGGCAGCAGCGTCCTCAGCTGCTTTGGCAGCCGCGGAGGCATGGGTCGACGCTTCCTCGGCCGCCGCACGGGCCTGATCGGCGGACGACAGTGTCTGAGTGGCCAGTGCCTGGGCTGCCCCTGCAGCCTGGCTGGCGACAGCCGCCGCCCGCCGGGCCTTATCGGCCGCGGCTGCGGCGCGCCGGGCCTGCTGTCCAGCAACACCGCTCTGCGCGGAGGCTGCGGTGGCGGCGGAAGCCGCCTCTGCAGCATGAGCTCCTGCACTCGCGGCAGCCTGGGTGGAGTTCAGAGACTCCTTGAGAGCGGTGACCGACTCGACCACAGATTGCGCGACGGCCGTCGCATGTGCTGCAGCATTCCGTGCGCTGGTGGCCGCTTCCTTGGCAGCTGCGGCCTGGCCTTCATCCTTGGCTGCGGAGCTTGCTGCTTGGTAGGCGCGACTTGCAGCTCTGTTTGCCGCGGTGGCGGCTGCGGCAGCAGCGGAGGAGGCGCTGGCTGCAGTCCGCGCGGCATTGGCAGCCGACTTGATGGCGGCCACGGCGGTCTGTGCCGCCACTGCTGCGTTCTCAGCGGCGTCAGCGGCCCGACCGGCGGCAGCCGACGCTTTATCTGCTGATCCCTGCGCGGCTGCGGTCTCAGCGGCGGCCCGCTGCGCGGCCTCCTTGGCCATTCGGGCTGAGTCGACGGCTCGTGCCGAGGCCTCCTTGGCAGACGCCGTCTCGGCCTTTGCGACAGCAGAGGCCTGCCGTGCCGCTTCGACGAGCTGTCCGACCGTCAGCGACTCCTGGTCCTGAGCACGAGCCGCATGCTGCCCATCCTGCAGGAACTCCCTGACAGCCGACGGACCTGCGTCCAGTGCAGCACTGCCAGCCTTCTTCATCTGGGGCCCGCCGGCGTTGATGAGCCGCAGGACCTGAACCTCGTCATCCTCAGCACGTGCCGGGGCGAGGTCCGTAACGAGAAAGCGGGAGACTGCCTCATGCGAGCCGTCGTTCAGCGCCTTCTGGCCGGCCTCGCGGACGGCAACGCCGCCGATATGCATCGCCCGCAGGACCGCTACCTGCTGATCATCTTCCCAGTGCTTGATCCACCCAGACTCCAGGAAGGTTCGGATGTCCTGCGCGGTGCCCGCAAGTGCGGAACTCGCAGCAGCCCGCACTCCGGGACCGCTCGAATTCACAAGATGCAGAACCTTCAGGCGATCATCCTGTTCGGCAGCCACCGCACGCGCAGTGTCCAGAAACACCCGGACATCCTCATCGGAGCCCGTCAAAGCTGCTACCGCTGCGGCTTTGACTGACCGTCCGCCGATCTTCCATTCCTCAACTACTCGAGCCCGCGGACTGAGCTCCACTCCAGCGCCATCGGCGGCATCTGCCGAACCAGCGGGTGCGACAAGACCGGCCACAATCAGAAGAGTGGCGACTGCTGCCACCAGACTGCGCCCCAGCCGTCCACTGACTGAGTTCTCCCTCATTGACGATCTTACATTCTGTTCGCTCATGCCACCTCATCAGAACCGGTTCACTGACGGCAGGAAGGTTACGAGCACGAATGATCGCATGGATCGACACCACACCTGAGGAGGGGTCTGAAGCGTTTCCCATATGCCCCGATTTGAGGTAAAGCAGTGTCAGGCAAGAGCACCCCGAAGATCCCCATGTCGTCCCCAGGTGATATCAATGGCGCATCAACGTGCTGCCGTGTGCAGCGGCCCGCCTGGGGCGGAGCAGGGATTGGCCTTGCCGAGGTCGGCACGCCAGGCCCAACCCCGCTGCTCGGGTGCACTTCAGAAGCAATATAAGGAGCAGACAACCAGTGCGGCCTTCTTCTCGACCGCTGCTTGCGACTGCGGCGACGCTACTCCTCTCCGGGGCCCTCATAGGCACCACCGGAACTACCGCGACGGCCGACACTTCAAGTGCTGCAGCACCCTTCGCTGCGGAGAACTTCTTGCACCCGAATGCCGATAAGATCTTCGCCGAGACGGGAGTCAAGCTGAAGCAAGGGGACGGGCGAATCATCTACACCCCCTGCACCGAGGAAACTGGACTCCTCCGCATTAAGGCCCGATACAAGCCCCACACGTGCTTCCGCATTACCGGTGCACGCGGACACCTCAGCCTTGAGATCGACAGAGTTTTTGGTATCCAGGGCGACGGCTCCCATGATTTGAACGTCAGCATGTCTGTGGGCGACACCCGCACCTCGTTTGCGGTGGATAAGTATCTCTGGACCCCTATCGGGGAGACAGCCGACCCCCAGGGCCGTTTCCACACCCTTCTTGAGATCTCGGCCACCGCTGGCCCGGAGACTCCCACGCCCGGACCCGCAGCAGACCATCCGTCCACAGCCAAGCTCGACATCGGCAACGGCAAGCGCTCCTGCACTGGCTCCCTCGTCGACCGCTACTGGGTGCTCACCGCGGCCTCGTGCTTCACCGACACCCCCGACGACCTGACCACTGTCGCCGCCGGAGCGCCCAAGGACAAGACCACCGCGACCGTCGGCCGCACCGACCTCGCCAACACCGGCGCCGGCCAGCAGGTCGAGATCACCCACCTGGTCCCCCGCACCGACCGCGACCTCGTCATGGCCCGCCTGGCCACCCCCGTCACCGGCATCACCCCCCTCACCCTCGCCACCGCCGCCCCCGCCCAGGGCGAGGCGCTGCGCGTGCCCGGCTACGGGCGAACCGGGACCGAGTGGGTCCCCACCAAACTGCACGCCACCACCCACACCGCCGGCACCACCACCGCCACGGGCATCGACACCGCCCCCGCCGCTGAGGCGGCTCCGCTGTGCCAGGGCGACGCCGGCGCCCCCCTGCTGCGCGACAATGACGGCAAGAGCGAGCTCCTCGCTGTGGCCTCCCGTTCCTGGCAGGGCGGCTGCCTCGGCACCCCCGCGAGCGAGACCCGCACCGGCGCCCACAACACGCGCATCGACGACCTCGGCGCGTGGGTGCAGCAGACCAGCGCCGCGTGGGGAACGAAGGTGGACTACTCCTCCGCCGTCGTGAACTCCGTCTACAACCCCGACACGAAGACCGCCGAGATCTTCGCGCTCGGCACCGACGGCATCCTCGCCCACTCCTCCAACACCGCGGGCGCGGGCTGGACCCCCTGGAGCGCCATCGGCAGCGAGCAGTTCGCCGGCATCCCCGCCACCGTCCACAACCCCGCCACCGGCGCGATCGAGCTGTTCGCCATCACCAAGGCCGGCCGGCTCTCCCACGCCTACTGGACCCGCACCACCGGTTGGAGCGACTGGTCCAGCATGGGCAACTGGCAGCTCGCCGGCAGCCCCATCGCCGTCTACAACCCCGCCAACAAGACCGCCGAGGTCTTCGCGCTCGGCGCCGACGGCCTCATGGCCCACACCTACAGCACCAACGGCGCAGCCTGGGATGCGCTGTCGACGCTGGGCGGCTGGACGTTCACCGGCACCCCCACCACGGTGTACAACCCGTCGACGAACGCCGTCGAGCTGTTCGCGATCAACACCCACGGCGACCTGTCGCACGCCTACTGGAGCCCGGGCAGCAACTGGAGCGGCTGGAGCTCGCTGGGCGGTGCGAAGTTCACCGGCAGCCCCACCCTCGTCGTGAACCCCGCGAACAACAGCGCCGAGGTGTTCGCCGTAACCACCGGCGGTGCGATGGCCCACTCCTACAGCGTCAACGGCGACAGCTGGCGCACCCCCACCACACTCGGCAGCGGCGACTTCAACGGCGTCCCCGCCGCCGTCTTCAACCCCGCCACCAACGCCGTCGAACTGTTCACCATCCGCAAGACCGGCGAACTGGCCCACGCCTACTGGACCGCCGCAGAAGGCTGGAGCGGCTGGAGCAACATGAGCGACTGGAAGTTCACCAGCACCCCCTCCGTCACCTACAACGCCGGCGACAACAGCCTCGAACTGTTCACCATCGGCACCGACGGCACCATGTCCCGCATGACCTACAAGGACAAGGCCTGGCACGGCTGGACCGTCATGAACGGCTGGAAGTTCGCCACCAGCTAGACCCGCCCACAACCTGCCGGCAGGCGCGGCAAGCGCTTGGATGCCCAGCCGACGATGGCCGCCACCCCCCGGGGTGGCGGCCATCGCCCGTCCCACCCCCGGGCCCGGGCACCGGCACCGCGGCGAGCACCCCGTTCCACCGGTCCAGAACGGCTGCGCCCTGTACCCCCGGGAGATGGGAAGGGACAGGCACGGATCCGGTACCCGCCGTTCCCCTACCGCGGAAACGGCGGGTCAGGGACGGCGCCACCAGGTGCGGGAGCGCCTCTCTTCGGGGCAGTACGGGGACGGGGGCGGGGCCGGTCAGGGCTGGAGGGCGTCGAGGAGGGCGGTCTGCTGGGGGCTGAGCCTGTCGTCAGTGCGGGCCTTGTCCTGCTTGCGCAGCCACGCGCCGGGACGGAAGGCCGGGTCCGCGTCGCCGCCGGTGCGGTTGGCCGGGCCGGTGAGGGTTCCGCCGGCGGCCAAGTAGGCGAGCAGGCGGCGGTAGGAGCGGTTCCAGTCCGGCTCCAGGCGCCACATCGCGTCCAGGGCGGTGAGCTTGGCATCCTGAGCGGCGGTGAGCTTCGGGTTCTTGCGCTGGCGGCCGACCCAGGCGCCGACCGCGTGGCCGTCCAGCTTCTCCGCGGCAGGGATCGCCAGGTGCCCGTGGGTCTCGGCCCAGGCGCGGGCGTGGGCGAAGCCACGCTCCCACGAGCGGGCGTGCTTGTCCCAGATCATGCCGAGCCGGTCCAGCTCGTGGATCCGCACCGGGGCGAGCAGGCCTGCGCCGCGCAGGTAGCGCTGGCGGTCCAGCCAGGAGATCAGCGCGCCGTCCCGGGTCTTGTCGGTCGGGTCGAGGTGGTGGTGCCCGGTGTGGAACGCGGCGGCCAGGACGAACATCCGCTGCCACTCCGAAGCGCGCGGGTTGAACGCGCGCAGCTTCACCGTCTGGAGGATCTGGGCGGCGTGCTTGCGGGCGTTGATCCGCAGCCACTCCACCGGCGACTCCTGGGCGGGCTGCTCGGCGTCCCCGGCCTCGCCAGCCCCTTCGCTGTCCTGCGACTCGGTGACGTCGTCCTGCTCGCCCACCCGCTTGGTGCGCAGCTCCGTGATCCGGCCGACGACGCGGGCGTCGTGGGCGGCCAGGGCGCGCAGGACGCGCCAGATGGTACGGAAGGAGGACGCCTCGATCTCCTCGTCGGCCTCCGCCTTCACGGCCGCGCTGGCGTCGGTGATCTCGGCCGGGTCGGCGGCCATCGTGCCGTCGCCGACCGGAGGGGTGGGCAGGTAGACGGGGATGACGACCCAGGAGACCTTGCCCTGCCGGTAGGACTGGCGCAGGGCCCGGCCGACGGCCTGGACGACGTCGATGACCGAGCTCTTGGGGTCGGCGAAGACGATGGCGTCCACGGCGGCCACGTCGATGCCCTCGTTCAGGAGCCGGGAGTTGCAGATGATGCAGCACTCCTCGCCCTCCTCGCCGGGCCGCTCCCCGGTGGAGGCGGTGAAGGTGGCGAACGCCGCACGGCGGTCCTTGAGGCGGTCGGAGCCGGCCACCGCGAGCGCGGTCACCCGCTCCGGCCGGTCCCTGTCCGGGAGCAGCGCGGCGGTGGCGGCCATGGTCGCGGCGAACTCCCGGGCGGCCTGCACCCGGGAGTGGAAGGTGATGACGCGGCGCAGCTCCAGGTCTGCGATCGCGCGCAGCACCGCGATCTGCAGGGCGAGGCGCAGGAGTTCCTCGTTGGAGCGCTGGCTGCGGAGGTCGGCGATGGCGGGGAGGTTGAGGAGGTCGCGCAGGTCCTCGTCGGTGACGACGGGTACGAGGACGCGGTAGTCGGCGAGGTAGCCGTGCTCGATGCCCTGTCCGAGGGTCCAGGTGAACACGGTCTCCCCGTAGATGCGGGTGTCCGTCATGGAGCAGAGCGCGGGCAGCTCCTGGCCGTCGCCGGCCGCGGTGAGGTCGGCCAGGCCCGGCTTCGCCTTGGAGTCGTCGGCGATCTTCGGGGTGGCGGTGAAGTACAGGCGGCGGGTGGCCGGGACCTTCTCGTCGGAGTGGATCGCCGCCCAGGCCTTCCCTTCAGAGCCAGCCGTGCGGTGCGCTTCGTCGATGATCACGGCGTCCCAGGCGGGCAGGCCGAAGTCCTTGTGGGCGGCCACGATGCGCTCCAGGGAGGCGTAGGTGGCGTAGACGGTGACCGGCTCGCCCGCCTTCACCGAAGCGACCAGGTCGGCGATCCGGGCGGCCTGGGTCGTCACCTGCGCGTCGACGCGGCCGCCGGCCTCCGCGCTCTCCAGCGCCTCAGCCCGCGAGCACGCGGCGATCGCCAGTCCCCGGCGCCCGCCCTTGAGCGACCAGGACGCGGCGGTCTGCTCCAGCAGCTCGATCGTCGGCACCAGCACCAGTACCCGCCCCCGAGCGGCCAGGCGCCGGGCGCAGCCGGCGGCGATCAGGGTCTTGCCGGAGCCGGTCGCGGCGACGATCGTCGCCCGGCCGCCCGTCTTGACGGCCTTCACCGCGGCCGCGACGGCGTCCTTCTGGAACCAGTGCAGGGGCAGCGGGTTGACCAGGGCGGGCGGCTCGGCCTGGGCGGGCAGCGACGCCGGGCCGCGCAGCCCGGCCGGGACGTCCTGCTCGGCGGTGGCGGCGGTGGTGGTCGTGGTGGTGTCCACGGCGCGGATGTCTCCTTCGTCTGCCGGGTGCTGCGGGGAGGCGGGTGCGGGCCGGGGGCTATTCGTGGATGAAGATGTGACTGAGCATTTCAGTTGGCCAGTTGAGCGACGACCAGGCAGGGTATCGCCGGAGTTGGGTCGGTGGACCCGGTTTGGGTGATTTCGCCCGCGCATCCCCCAACGTGCTGTGTCCTGAGTGCTGTGGACGGCGTACACGATGAGAGCACTGGCGCGGGACCGGTGTGGTCGCATACCTGCTCGCTGGATGATCTTCTGGTTCCGTACGAGATCCCTGCTCGGGCAGTTGAGCGTCTGGACCTCGGACCGGGGTGGTCGAGGTCGTGGGCCGCGACGTGGAAGGTGAGGAAGGCCGAGGTCGTCAGCCCGGTGAGGTCCCTGGCCGAGGTGCCGGCGATGGCTTCGGTACCGGTACGGCGCTTCGCCTGGCAGACGGGGCAGCGGCATCGTCCGGGGTTGGAGTGCCTGGTCTCCACCGGTCGGCAGCACGGCTTCGAGAGTCTGGCCGAGCGGTGGCTGCTGCTCGTTCTGGACTTCGTGGGTGGGTTCGACGAGGTGCTGGCTCAGCCGTTTCGGCTGCGGTTCACCTGGTCGGAGGGGAAAGGCGCGCACATCCCGGACTTCCTCGTGCTGGCTGCGGAAGCGTCCTGGCTGCTGGACGTTCGTCCGGCAGGTTTGATCGAGGAGGAGGACGAGGTGCGGTTCGCTGCGGCCGCCCAGGCGGCGGCAGCGGCGGGGTGGCGCTATGCCGTGGTGACCGCCTGGCGGGGACGCGTGCTCGCGGGGATCGATGCTCTCTCGGTACGACGTCGGCCGATGACCGACCCGCTCGGACTGGAGCGGCAGTTGCTCTCCGCCGCGCGTCGGTGCCCCTGGCAGTTTGGGGAGTTGGTGGACCAGACGCGGGTTCCTGCGGTCGCGCGAACACACGCGGTGCGGCTGCTCTGGCAGCGGCGGCTGGCGGTCGATCTGACTCAGCCGTTCGGGGATGGGACCTGGGTCTATCCGGCGGGGACGGTGTGATGGACGGCGAACGGCAGCAAACGCGATTCGAGGATCTGACCCGCGAGGACCAGCAGCGCCTGCTCTTGCGGGTGGCTCACCTGATGGAGACCGAGACCGGCTTTCGCAGTGGCAGCCGGCACTGGGCACGGGAAGGAGAGCCTCGGCCAGAGTTCGACCCGGAGCGAACGACGCTGACTGAACGTCGGCTGGCAAAGGTCGCCGAGTTGAAGGCTCTGCATCCTGATGACGCATGCCAGTTGGGGCTCGGGCAGGCCAGCGAGCGAACCCTGCGGCGATGGTCCGCCGGCTGGCACGAACACGGGATCATGGGCCTGGCGGACGGACGCCTGACCCCGGTGCTGCGCGGGCACCGGTCGATCAGCCCGCAGGTCGCGGAGGCGATCCACGCGGAGTGCCTGCACCGCTCTCGGGTCGGGATGAAGACCAAGGAGCGGATGATCCACCAGTTCGTCCGGGAGAAGCACGGCAAGGAGGCGGAGAAGTCGATCCCGCACTACACGACACTGTCGAAGGTCTGGAAGGAGTGGTTCGGCCCCGAGGGGGGCCGCCAGCGCTATCTGCGGTCGGCGGCCGCGGTGGAGACCGGCGCGTCCACGGTGACGATCACACGGCCCGGGCAGGTGGTGGTGCTGGACACCACCCCGTTCCCGGTGAAGCTGCTCGACGGTGTCTTCGGGGAGTCGATCACTGCGGACCTCACTCTCGGGCTCGACGCTTTCACCCACTCTCTGGTCGCATTC
Organism: Kitasatospora sp. NPDC054939; assembly: GCF_053610105.1. NCBI lineage: Bacteria > Bacillati > Actinomycetota > Actinomycetes > Kitasatosporales > Streptomycetaceae > Kitasatospora > Kitasatospora sp. NPDC054939. Next base: position 20,863 of record NZ_JBSGXP010000107.1, read on the forward strand.
CGGCTCACCCCAGGGTCGGACTCCTCAATCGAGGTGGCCATGCTGCTGCGGGACGTGATGGTCCCGCTGCCGATGCGCCCGGACTGGACGCCTGATATGGCTTGGCACTACCCAGGGGTCCCCGCTGCCTTGGTCACCGAGTTCGCCGGCCACCCGGTCGCCGGGCGTCCGTTCTTCGCGCCGGAGACGCTGACCAGCGATCACGGAAGCGTCTACAAGAACCACCACCTGGTCCAGGTCGCCCGCACCCTCGGGGTGGTGGTGCTGCCGGCCCGCGCGATGCGGCCGCAGGACAAGGCCGCCTGCGAGCGCGCGTTCTCCGGCATCCAGTCGCTGCTGCTGGAACTGCTGCTGGGCTACCGCGGGCGGGATGTCGCGGACCGTGGTGCTGACCCGGAAGGCGATGCTGCCTGGACCGTGGACGAGATGGAGCACCTGCTGGCGACATGGATCGTGAAGATCTGGCAGAACCGGCGGCTGGACCAGTACGCGCCCACCTGGGATCCGGGCGGGCGCCACAGCCCGAACACGCTGTTCGCTGCCGCAGCCGCCCGGGACGGCATCGCCCTGCAGATCCCCGACCCGGACCTCTACCACCACCTCCTTCCCGCCCACTACGTAAAGATCCACGGCGCACGCGGGGTCAAGATCGGCGGACTCTGGTACGGCGGCGGCCACCCAGTCCTCACTGATCTCGGCACCTTCCCGTCCCCGCGAAGCGGCCGCCACCGCGGCAAGTGGGCGGTCAACCGCGACCCGCGCGACTGCCGCCAGGTGTACTTCGAACGCGCAGGGCAGTGGCACACCCTGCCCTGGAACGGACTCCCCTCCGGCGGGGACATCCCCGCATTCGGCGACGCGCGAGTGCAGCAGGTCCTGCGCGAGGCCGCCCGCGCCGGCCTCAAACCGCGTGAGGAGTCCGAACTCCTCCCGGTGCTGCTCGACCTGATCTCCGCACACACCCCGGTCGCTGCCTGGCCGAGCCAGTTGACGAAGGCCGAGCGGACCGAGCGGGCCCGGGAGGTGGCCCGGGCCCGGGCCGCCGAGCGCGATCGCGCGGGCCCGGCCGCCGTCCGGTCCGCGCCGATCGCGCCCAGCCCCGTCGAACTCGTCCAGCAGAACCGGCAGGCGATCGACAGCGAGCGCCGCCGCCGTCGGGAAGCCGCGGTCCCCGAACTCCCCGCGCCGCCCGCCCTGCTCGGCGAAAACCTCCGCCGGCACAGCCTGTTCGCACTGCCCAGCACCGACGCCCCGGACGACTGCGAGTCAGTAGAGGGAGGGCCGCTATGACCTCCGGCGAGACGGCGCCGTTCGTACTGCCCGGCCCCTCTCCAGCCCGCGAGACCTTGACCGGCTGGCAGCACTGGCGCCTGACCCGCCGATTGTTCACCCCGGCACCCGCACTGGATCTCGCGGCGTGGCGGCTGCTGAGCCCCCGGAAGAAGATGCTCCACGACCTGCACCGCGCCGCGACCCACGCAAACCTTCCGTTGTTGTCCACCCCGATGAGCCGCGTGGTCGAGCGGCTCCTCAACGGCCGCATCGAGAGCAACGCGCTCAAGCTCAAGCCCGCCACCCGTGCCGGTGTGATGGTCTCCGGTGGCGGCTATCAGGGCAAGACCGAGTGCGTCTGCGAAGTCGCCGCCGCGTTCGAGGACCGCTGGCTCGCACTGCACCAGCACCTCAACCCCGATGCAGGTCCCGGCTGCCGGGACCTGCACGCCCCGGTCGCCTACGTCCAGACACCGGTGACGGCGAAGCCGAAGAGCACCTGCAAGGCCATCCTGAACTTCTACGACACCCCTGTCAGCGCGCGCATGGACCTGCCCGAACTGATCCACCAGGTCGCCGCGTCCCTGCGCGACCACGGCACAAAGGTCCTGATCCTGGACGACATCACCCGACTGCGCATGCACCGCGCCGACGACCAGGACACCCTCGACCTGATCCGGGCCTTCATGAGCATGCACGTCACCCTGGTCCTGATCGGCGTGGACATCCCCGGCTCCGGCCTGCTGCGCGAGGGCCGCCACGACCCCGCTACCGGCCAGTGGCACCTGCCGGCCTCCCGGCACGCCAAGATCCACGCTCTGGAAGCAACCCAGACCGAGCGGCGCTTCGACCTGGCCGAGCTCGACCGCTTCCGCTACGACACCGCGCCGCAGATCGCAGCGTGGCTCCAGCACCTGCGCGGCGTCCAGGACAGCCTGCGGCTGCTCGATGCACCCGAGGACATGCTCACCGCAGGCGCCATGCCCGAGTACCTGTTCCAGCGCACCAACGGCGTCGTCGGCCTGCTGGAGCGACTGATCGAGGACGGCTGCCGGGAGGCTCTCGACACCGGCCTGGAGCGGCTGACCAAAGACCTCCTCGAAGGCCTGGCCATCGACCTGAGCCACGCACCGCGCCGCGACCCGGCAGCCGGCGAGATCCCCGCCGTCCCCGCCACACGCAAGGCCCGCGGCACTCGCCGGGGCCGCAACACCGTCTTCGACGACCGCGGCCCAGCGGCAGGAGACGCCTCATGACCCGGGACGACCCGGGCGCTCGGCGGACTCCGCTCCCCCGCAGCCTGGATCCCCTGCCGGAGGAGTGCCTCAACGGCTACGTCCTTCGGCTGGCCCACCGTTTGGGCGTCTCGCCCGACCACATCGCGCGCCGCACCGGACTGGGGGAACTCAAGGACAACGGCCAGACCGTGGCCATGGCCGTCCGGTCAACAGTGCTGCCCGCGGCGATGGCCGCCGACTTCGCCATCACCACCCGGCTCACTCCGGCCGAGACCGTCCGGCTCACCCTGGCCGACTGGGCCTCCCGCTACCCGCCCATCAGCCTCGTTCTCGACGGCCTCCGCCCTGGACGCCATACGCCCCAAATGGACTGGCTGTTCTCGACCACCGCCCGCTACTGCCCGGACTGCCTGGCCGGCGACGGCTCTCCCGTCCAGGACCGGCACGGGGGCCCCTGGCAGCGCACCTGGCGACTACCCGTGTTCTTCTCCTGCCTGCGGCACCAGCGCTTCCTCGAACACCTCTGCCCCACATGCCGACAGCCCGTCGCCGCCTCGGCCCACGGCCAGCTGATCACCCGGCCGAGCATCCTGGGCCTGCATCCCGCCCAGTGCCGGCAGCGACGCCCCGACCTGGACAGGCCGTCACGCACAGGCGATGGCCTCTGCAAAGCCCGCCTCGACCGCGCCGACCTCCACCCGGCGGACCGCCCCGGCTCTGAACTCCTCGCTCTGCAGGCGAAAATCTCCGAGATGCTCACCCCCGCGCACCCCGCCGAGCAGGCGGGCCACTACTACACCGAACTCCAGCTCGTCGCCGCACTGGTCATCATTACCTGGCCCCGAACCCGGCCCGACGCGCCCAGCCCGGCGACGGCTGCGGCCGACCAGCACGTCGCCCGGAATCACTCCCCCAACGCCCCTCAGCGCTCCAACGCCCCACCCGCAGACGCCCGGGCCTGCGCGGCCTTCCTCCACGCCGCCGACGCCATCCTGGCCTCCGATGCTCTGCGCGCCGCCCTGGCCCAACTCGCACCGACGGAGAACCGGACGCGCACAGGAATCACCCCTGTCCGCCACCACACCTGGGACCGCGCGTTCAAGATCTATCGCGACGGATGCTCCGAACGGTTCCAACTCGCGGCAGAGACCCTGGTCCACACCTTCCGCCGCGGTCCGAGCGGTCACCGGGTTCCTCTCAGCCAGGTCGCCTACCGTCCCGAGCACGTCCCTGCATTCATCCCCCAGGAATGGGCCGACACGCACCTCGGGCACTTCACCGGTGCCAGCAACCGTCTCTTGCGGCGCACCGCGGCCACCTACCTCGTCCGACGCGCCCGCGGCGGCTCCCTCGTCGATGCGGCCCGGTTCCTCGGGATCAGAGTCGGTCCCCAAGGAGCGATCGGTTTCGGCAGGGATATCGGCAGATGGATCCGAGCCCAGGACAATCTGCACGCGTTCGAGTTCGCCGTCGACGCCATCGCCGCCGAACTCGAAGCAACACCGGAGATCGACTACGAGCGCCGCCGCCAGTGCCTCGCCGAATGGACTCTCCCGCGTTCAGCCTGGCACCGCATGGTGAGCCAACTGCAGGAACAGCCCGGCAGCCGGGCCATCACCAACGACCGGAAACGTCTCGCGGTCTCCGCCTACATCTGGGCGCAAGTCACGCACGGCGAGTACTACTTCTCGCCCTGCCCACCTCACATCGCCTCCGACCCCGCAGCCCACGAGAGGTGGATGCGAGAACGCCGCGCCACCATGCGCAAACTCCAGCACACCGACCGACATCCCTATTACCGCCGGCTCAAGCCGCTCCTTGACGACCACGCAGCCCAACTCACCAAAGCCATCGACACCGGAGTGATCACCTTCGGTAATTAGCCAGCAGATCGTGGGCCGCCGACGCAGATCACTGCCCGGCACCTCGCGATGGGCAGACCGAGCACCGCTACCGCTGACGGTCGGACACGACAGCCGACGGGCCGAGAATGCGAAGGACGCCATCGAACCCGATCTGGCACGATTCCCGTCATCGCCTTGAGGCGGTCGACAGCCCGGTGAAAGGCGAGGGAGCACGTGATCTCTGACTACCAGCAGCGACTGCGAGAACAGTTCCTGTCCGTCCCCGTCATTCCGCCACCCGACCCCTGGCGCCCGGTCCTGGACCGGCGCACCCCCATCGGCGGACTGCTCGGGATCGGCTTTGCCACCGCTCCCGATGACGGCCGCGACCTGGTCATGGTGGTCTCCGTCGACGGTCACGGGCTCTTCGACGCCGCCACCGGCGAGAAGATCGCCCGGGACCGTGACCCTGACCCCGACGGCAGCACCCCGGACGCGGAGCCGGATCTCTCCTGCCCCGGGCTCGGCCCCATCGCCGCGACCCGAGTACGCATCGCGGGCCTTTTCGGAGGCGGGCTGCACACCACCACCCAGGACGGCTGGACCCTTGAGGTCGTCAGCCCCGAGTGGCCGCACGACCGCGTCCTGCTGTCCGCTGACGGAGGCATACCCCACAACGGTCCGCACGGAGAAAGCTGGTGGCACATCTTCGACGCCAACTACTCCGAACTGCGAGCCGCCGGCTTCTCACCGTCCGGACGCACCCTCGCCATCGCCACCAGCAGCGACCTCACCCTCTGGACCCGTCCGGCGCCCGACACAGCACCCCCGGGCGAGGCCGGCGCATGACACGCGACGAACCGCGATGCTCGCCGAGCAGACGCCGGCATGCGACCCCGCACGCGACGCCCTGCTCACCGGAGGCACCTTCGTCGTCTGGGACGGCCTGGTCCCCGCGAACCAGGTCGCAGCCACCTACCGGGCCCGGCTCCGAATCACCCAGAAGCGAGGGCAACCGACACTCGCCCTCGCCAAAACCGTCGAGATCCTCAGAAGCGCAGGGGACGAACTCCTCCGCATCGGCCGGGTCGACACGGCCGATCGAACATGGACGTTCATGCTCTTCCTCAACGCCACAGCCACCACGGTGTTGGCCTGCACTGGTGTCGACGCTACCCAAAACGAAACGACGGACTGACACCAAGCCGAACGCTCAACTGGCCAACTCGATCGCTCACTGGCCAAGTGAAGCGCTCAGTCACAGGACCTGGGTGCTCTGGTGGCCGGTCGGGGTCCAGGTGCGGATCTCCAGGTAGACGATCTCGGCGTCCTCGGTGGCGCGGCCGGTCTCCACCAGCCAGGTCTTCACGGCGTGGACGACGTCGCCGTGCGAGGCGGCGACCCTGCGGGACCACTCGGCGGCGGGGAAGCCGCCGGTGGCCGCGGAGCCGTAGGTACGCTCCTCGGTGCCGTCCGCGCGCGGGACCACGCCGCGCCGGATGCCGGGCGAGTCCTGCCTGGAACCTGCCGACAGGGTGAAGTAGCGCGACAGCATGCGCACCGTCAGGGCGACCCGGCCGTCCGCCTGCGCGGCGGCGTGGACGACGCCGGCCAGGTGTGCGGCACCGGACCTGATGGCCTGCTTCCCCGCACGGCCGGCCATGCTCCCACCGGGGATGCCGATCACGTCCTTACCCCGCACCCGGGCCTTCTGCCCGGTCCTGGTGCGGCGGCGGCTGGTGTTGGCCTCCGCGATGCCGGACAGCGCTTCCTCGTCGCGTTCGCCACCGCGCACGGCCCGGACCATCTGGCGCAGCGCGCCGACGAAGGCCGCGCCCTTGCCCTTGGTGAAGAACTGCGACACGAGTGAGGCGTCACGGCCCAGCATTCTGGCGACCTGGCGCTTGGTGAAGCCCTCGTCGATCAGCTGCTGGGTGAGCCGGGCGGCCTCGTTCGGGTTCTGCGGGTCGGCGGGGCTCACTGGTGGTCAGCTCCCTTCGCGGCGAGGTGGGCGCGGCCCAGGCCGCGCAGCTTCAGGTACTGCTCCTGGCTGGTGGGGTGCGGGATGGGTCCGGTGAGGTGGCCCTTGAGAAGGTAGTCACCCGGCTCGCCCCGGTAGGGCCAGGGCTGGCGCTCGGTCAGGGCAGTGCCGTCCGTGCCGAAGTACACGACCGTACCGGGCCGCGCGTGCAGGGCACCGGCAACGCCGACGACCTCCTTGCCCTGGCGGTACTTCATGTCCAGCAGCGCCGCCCGCGCCCCCGACCACACGTACGCCGCCCACTCCGGGTGGGCGTACGGGTCGCGGGAGAACCCGGCCTGCCGCTGCCAGGTCACCACCGACTCGTCCTGGCCGAGAATCTCCACCCCGGCCGGGAGCGCCTCGCCGAGCGGGGTGGTGCCGGAGACCAGGCGCGGGCGCTGCGCGAAACCGCCCAGGCCGAACAACAGCACGGAGCGGACCGCGCGGGAGGCCAGGTAGGCCGCCTGCCGCTGCCGCTCGTCACCGTGCAGCCTCGAGAGGTTGGTCAGGTCCGCCCACGCGGCCTTCAGCCGCTTGCCCCACTCGTCCAGCGGCTTGCCGTCCTCGAACAGCAGGCCGCCGAGGATCTCGACCTTCCACGGCATCAGGTGGTTGGACAGCGCGAGGTGGACCTCCGCGCCGCCCGCCCACGTGGTGAACGTCGTGCCGGGCTCGGACGGGTAGATCCAGGCGCGGTCCCCGGTCACCGGCGCGGGCAGCAGGCCGACGTGGTTCCACCCGGCCGGGACGGTCACCCGCACGTTCCAGTGCGAGCAGGACATCAGCGCCTTCGTCTGCTCCTGCTCCGACATGGCCGCGAACGCCCGCGCCGTGATGCGGCGCGGGGTGCCGACCGGGGACTTCCACAGGTGCTTGGCGTAGGCGAACGTGCGGTCGTACTCCACCAGCGCCGGGAGCTGCTCCGGTACCCGGGGCGGCAGGATCAGCTCGGTGCGGCCCTGGCCGCCGGTGGCGTGCAGCAGGCCCCGCAGCTCCTCGGACAGCACCGGGTAACCCCCGGCCCACTTGCCCGTGGTGGGGATGGTGCGCGACCACAGGTCCCGGCCGGTCTGCGAGGGCGAGCCCATCAGCACGGCGTCGTCCCAGTGCCGGCGCAGCGCCTGCCACAGCAGCGTGAACGCCTGCCGGCAGATCGCGACGTCGGCGCCGTCCGGGTCGAACCACTCCCCCATCGACCGGACCTCCGTGACCGGCCCGTCCGGGGAAGCGGCGGGGGCGTAGCGGCCGACCGGCTGGCGCTGGTGGACGAAGTGCCCGGCGAGCTTGTCCCGGCCGGAGCCAACGGCGGTGGTCCACCGCTGCGACGGGGTGTTCAGCCAGGCCGCGACCGCGTCCTTGAGGGTGGAGTAGCGCTCGGCGCCGTCGTGCCAGGGGGCGCCGGTGGTGATGTAGATCCGCTCGGTACCGGGCGCGGCGGCAAGGACGGCGTCCAGGATCTCCCCCGGCGTGCGGGCCCCGAGGTCGAGCCGCACGGTCTGGTCGCGCACGGCCAGTACACCGGCCGCCGCGTCCAGGAACACCGTCGCGCGGGCCTGCTGAACGAAGTTCGGACGCTTGGAGACCAGCCCGGTGGTCACGGCCTCGAACCGCGCACCCGCCGGACCCTCCGGGAGGGTGGGCAGCTCACGCGGCCCAGCAGCAGCGACCGGAGCGACCGAGAGAGCCGACTCGACCACCGCAGCGGCGGGGGCAGCCGACTCGGCCTGTACGCCGGGTTCTGTCTCCCCGACGCCCGAACCCCCAGCAGCAGCGGCGGTGTCGGCGGTCACTGCCGCGGGCGCCCCTTCCACGGGAACGGCCTGCGCCCGAAGCGGCGCAGCGGCGACGGCCTGGTCCGCAGCCTCGACCGGGGCTGACCGGTCCGCATCACCGGGCCCGTCGCGGACCACGGCCGGGGCCTCTTGCGGAGCCTCGGCGGCCGAGGCCGGCTGCTCGGCCACGGGGGCGGGGTCGGAGGCAGGGCGGGTGAGGGCCGGGGCGAGCGCGGCCGCGGGCAGCGGCTGTGGTGCGGGCGCAGGCGCCCGAAGCGGCGCAGCGGCGGCGGGCCGGTCGTCGGTCTTGGCGGCGCGGACGGCGGCCGGGGTCGGGTCCAGCAACGGGGCGAGGCGCACGACGTCGCCGACCGACAACCCGCAGGCCTTCGCGATGGCGTCTGCCTTCGCGCCCTCGTACCCCGCCAGCCCGGTCACCCGGCGCGAGCGCTGGGCGGTGAGCTTGTCCAGCTCCTTCTGCGCGGCCGCGACCTGCTTCTCGGCGGCCGTGATCTCGCCTCGCAGCTCACGCAGGCCGGCGAGCTCGGCGGTGTACGTCTTACGGTCCATCAG
>NZ_JBSGXP010000108.1:0-29324 GCF_053610105.1 Kitasatospora sp. NPDC054939
GCGGACGGGGCACGGGCGTGCGGCGGCCCGGTCAGCCGTCCGCGGGGCGGTTCGCCGACCAGGCCGACCAGAGCTCGGCGTAGCGCCCGCCGGCGGCCACCAGGGCGTCGTGGGTGCCGGTCTCGGCGACCTTGCCGTGGTCGAGGACGACGATCCGGTCCGCGCCGGCCGCCTGGGTGAGCCGGTGCGCCACGACCAGCGCGGTGCGGCCCTCCAGCGCCCGGTCGGCCGCCGCCTCCAGGACCCGGGCGCCGGCGCTGCCGGCGTCCGCGGTCGCCTCGTCGAGGATGGCCACCGGGGGATCGGTGAGCACCAGCCGGGCCAGCGCCAGGTGCTGGGCCTGGGCGACGGTCAGCCGGTGCCCGCCCTCGCCCACCACGGTCGCCAGGCCCTCGGGCAGGGCGAGCGCCCACTCCAGGGCGCCGACCCGGTCGAGGGCCGCGTGCAGGTCCTCGTCCGTCGCCCCGGGCCGGGCGAGCCGCAGGTCGTCGGCGAGCGGCCCGGCGAATACGTGCACCTCCTGGCTGATCAGGGCGACGGCGCTGCGGACGCCGTCGGGGCCGAGGTCCCGGATGTCGGCCCCGCCGACGGCGACCGTGCCGCCGGTGGGCCGGTGGATGCCGGCGATCAGCTTGGCCAGGGTGGTCTTCCCCGCGCCGCTGGCGCCGACCAGGGCCACCCGCTCCCCGTCGCGCACCTCGAGGTCGACCCCGCGCAGCACCGGGTGGCCGGGCTGGTACTCGTGGTCCAGCGAGGCCACCCGGACCGAGCCGTCCACCGCGGTGGCGGGCTGCTCGGGCCCGCGCTCGGCGGGCAGTTCGGAGACGCCGACCAGCCGGGCCAGGCTGGCGCCGGCGGACTGCGCGTCGTCGATCAGCACCAGCGCGGCGTTGATCGGGTTGAAGAGGCTGTGGAAGTACAGCGCGGCGGCGGTCGCCGTCCCGATGCTCGCCGCTCCGCTGTCCACCAGGTAGAAGCCCGCCACCAGCACCGCCGCGAGACCGGTGAACTCGGCGGCGTTCAGCCGGGAGAAGAAGCCGGTGACCAGCCGGATGCCGCGCAGGCCCAGGTCCACGGCGGCCCCTGAGCGTCGCTCGACCAGCTCCACATGGCGGTCGGTCAGCCGGAAGGCGCGCACCGTGCGGACGCCTCCGATGCTGTCCAGCAGCTGCTGCTGCAGCGCGCCGGTGGCCACCCGGTGCGCCGCGTACACCGGGATCGCCCGCGGCAGGTACCAGCGCACCGTCAGCACCTGGATGGGCGCGGCGACCAGCACGGCGAGCAGGAAGCGCCAGTCCAGAACGGCCAGGCCGACCAGGGTCAGCGCGATCGTCAGGACGGAGCGGCTGAACTCCGGCAGCGCCTGGCGGACCGTCCGGGCGATCAGCGTGACGTCGCCGGTGACCCGGGAGGTGAGGTCGCCGGCGCCGGCCTTCTCGACCCGCTCCAGCGGCAGCAGCAGGGCCCGTTCGACGAAGCGCTCGCGCAGGTCGGCCAGCACCGTCTCGCCGACCCGGGCGACCAGCGAGCTGCCGACCGCGGTCGCCGCGCCGCGGGCGACGGCCACCGTCACCAGCAGCACCATCGGGACGGTCAGGGCGCCCGCGCCGCGGTGCTCGACGACCAGGTCGACGATGTGGCCGAGCAGCGGCGCGGTGAGCAGCCCGATCCCGGTGCCCAGCACCAGCATGCCGAGCGCCCCGGCGGCGGCCGCCCGGTGGTGGCGCAGCACGGCACGGACCGCGGCGAGGGTGCGGGCGCCGGAGGCGATCGGCAGCAGTTCGCGTTCGGTCGGGCCGGCGGCGGTCATGCGGTCTCCCTCGGGGGCGGTCATGCCAGCACCGCCGAACGGTAGGCCGGGTCGGCGGCGGCGAGGTCGGCGTGCCGTCCGGTGGCGGCCACGGAGCCGCCGTCGAGCACCACGACCCGGTCGGTCACGGCCAGCAGCGCCGGGCTGGTGGTGACCAGCACGGTGGTGCGCCCGCGGCGGACCTCCTTCAGCCGGGCGGCGATCACGGACTCGGTCACGGTGTCCACCGCGGTGGTCGGGTCGTGCAGGACGAGCACCGGCGGGTCGGCGGCCAGCGCGCGGGCGAGCGCGACGCGTTGGCGCTGCCCGCCGGAGAGCGAGCGGCCCTGTTCGGTGAGCGCGGTGTCCAGCCCGTCGGGCAGGGCGGCGGCCACCTCGTCGGCGGTCGCGGCGGCCAGGGCGGCCCGGGCCGCCGCGTCGTCCGTCGAGCCGGTCCGGACGTTGTCGAGCACGCTGCCCTCGAACAGGTCGGCGTCGTGGTCGGCGACCAGGACGGCCCGCCGGGCGTCCACCGGGTGCAGTTCGGCGAGCGGCACCCCGTCGAGCTCCACCGAGCCCTCGGCCGGGTCGGCCTCGCGGGCCAGACAGCGCAGCAGGTCGCTTGCGGCGGCGGTGTCCTGGGCCACCACGCCGACCACGCTGCCGGCCGCCACGGTCAGGTCCACGCCCCGGAGCGTCCCGTAGGAGAGGGCGCGCAGCCGCAGGGTGCCGGCGCCGCCGGCGGGCAGCGCGGCCGACCCCTCCGCCACCGCGGGCGGTGCCGAGAGCACCTCGGCGATCCGGCCGGCCGAGGCCCGGCCCTGCGCGAACTCGCCGTTGACGTAGGTGAGCAGCTGGAAGGGGCCGAGCAGGAACTGGGCCAGCCCGACCGCGGCGACGAGTTCGCCGACGCTGATCGCGCCGTCCATCGCCAGGTGCGCGCCGACCAGGGCGATGGCGACGATGAAGCTGCCGGTCAGGGCGAGCAGGGCGCCGTCGTGCCAGGCCCGGCTGGTGGCGGCGCGCAGGGCGGCGTCCAGGGAGTCGCGGCTGGTGCGGCGGTAGCGGGCGACGGCGGCCGGCTCGGCCCCGATGCCCTTGAGCACCCGCAGGCCCGCGACCAGGTCGGCGGCCACGCCCGAGGCGTGCGCGGCGCGTTCCTGCTCGGCGCCGCTGCGCCGCTCCAGCGGGAGGCTGATGCGGTGCCCGAGCCAGAGCAGCGGGGGGATGCCGAGCAGGACCAGTAGGCCGAGCGGCACCGAGATCCGCAGCAGCAGCACCGCGCTGACGACCAGCCCGACCACCGCCGAGATCCCGTACGGCAGGACGGTGGCGACGCCGCCGACCCGCTTGGCGTCGCCGGTGGCGATGCTGGCGAGGGCGCCGGGCAGCCGGTCGGCGTCGGCGCCGCCGCGCGGGTCGAGGACGCGGGCGCCGAGTTCGGAGCGCAGCCCGTGCGCGGCGAGCTCGCCGGCCTTCTCGGCGGTCCGAGCACCCGTGCGGTAACAGGTCGACAGGACGAGGAACAGGACGGCCAGGACGACCAGCCAGTGGACCAGCGACCCGCCGGACCCGGTGGCCACCGCGCGGTCGATCACCGCGCCGATGACCACGGGGACGAGTGCCTCGCAGGTCTGGTGCGTCGTTCCGAGCAGTGACGCCCCGACGACGAGGCGGCGCCGGCCGACCACGGCCCTCCGGAGGACATCACCCCCCGACAATCCTCCAGTGAGCATGGGCACCTCCGCGAACGAACCTTCCGGCAATAGTTAGGTAAGCCTACTCTAACTTGCACATATGCCCTGCGGCTATTGGTCGTTGAGCTCCCATGTCAAGGACTCGACCCTGCGCGCGGACGTTGACCCCGCCTCCGGGATTCGGTTAGCCTCACCTAAGTTCAATGGCGGCTCTCCAAGGGGGCGGTGTTCGGTGGCGGTCGGAACCCAATCGGCAACCGAGACCTCCGCGGACCCCGACCCACCCGCCGCCGGGCGACGCCGGAACGCCGCCCTGCTGCGCACCGCCGGTGCCCTGGCCGCGGCCGCGGCGCTGCTCCTGGTCTGCCTGCTCAGCATCTGGGTCGGCACCCGCGGTCTCCCCTTCGGCTCCACCTGGCACGTCCTCTGGCACAACGACGGATCCACCGCCGCGGTTGTCGTCCACGACTACCGCATTCCGCGGACCGTCCTCGGCCTGCTCGTCGGCGCCGCGCTCGGCGTCTCCGGCGCCCTGATGCAGGCCCTCACCCGCAACCCGCTCGCCGACCCCGGTCTGCTCGGCGTCAGCCTCGGCGCCTCCACCGGCGTGGTCGCCGCGATCGCCTTCCTCGGCATCGGCACCGTCCTCGGCCAACTCTGGTTCGCCCTCGCGGGTGCCGCCGTCGCCGCCGTCGCCGTCTACCTGCTGGGCTCCGCCGGCCGGGCCCCCGCCACCCCCGAACGGCTGGTCGTCGCCGGAGCGGCCATGACCGCCGTCCTCTACGCCTTCAACTCCGCCGTCCTGCTGCTCGACCCGGAGGCCTTCGACGAGTTCCGCTTCTGGACCGTCGGCTCGCTCGCCGGCCGCAACTACTCCGTGGTGTCGGTGATCCTGCCGCTCGTCGCCGTCGGCCTGCTCATCGCGCTCGCCCTGGCCCGCTCGCTCAACGCCCTCGCCATGGGCGACCAGGTCGGCCGGGCCCTGGGCGTCGACGTCGGCCGCACCCGGGTGTTCGGCGCCGTCGCCGTCGTCCTGCTCTGCGGCGCCGCGACCGCCGCGGCCGGCCCGATCGCCTTCGTCGGCCTCGCCGTCCCGCACGTCGCCCGGTTCGTCGTCGGCCCCGACCAGCGCTGGGTGCTCGGCTACTCGCTGCTGCTCGCCCCGACCCTGCTGGTCGGCTCCGACGTCGCCGGCCGGGTGATCGGCGCCCCCGGCGAGGTGCAGGTCGGCATCGTCACCGCCTTCCTCGGGGCACCCCTGTTCATCGCGCTCTGCCGCCGCCGGAAGCTGGTGATGCTGTGAACCGCCACCCGGCCGCCGCCGCCCTCGACGCCGCTGCGGCCGCCGCTGCGCCGGACGCCACTGCGCCGGCCGCGCCTCCGCGGATCGTCAGCGGCCGACCGCTGCGCAGCCGCAACGGCCGGCTGGCGCTGCTCCTCGACGCCCGCGCCCTCGCCGTCGGCGCCGCCCTGCTGGCCGTCCTGCTCGCCGTCGCCGCGCTCACCCTCACCACCGGCGACTACCCGCTCGCGGTCTCCGAGGTCGTCGACGTCCTCACCGGCCACGGCTCCCCGGGCGCCGAATTCATCGTCAACACCCTGCGCCTGCCGAGGCTGCTCACCGCGACGGCGGTCGGCGCCGCCCTCGCCGTCAGCGGAGCCGTGCTGCAGAGCCTCTCCCGCAACCCGCTCGGCAGCCCGGACGTCATCGGCTTCACCAACGGCTCCGCCACCGGCGCGCTGCTCGTCATCGTCCTGGTGAACGGCAGCATGACCCAGATCGCCGCCGGCGCCCTCGTCGGCGGACTGGCCACCGCGGTCGCCGTCTACCTGCTCGCCTACACCGGCGGACTGCAGGGCTTCCGGCTCGTCGTGGTCGGCATCGGGGTCAGCGCCCTGCTGCTCGCCGTCAACTCCTACCTGATCACCCGGGCCACCCTCCAGGAGGCGATGGCCGCCCAGAGCTGGCTGATCGGCACCCTCAACAGCCGCGGCTGGAACCAGGCGATCGTCGTCGGCACCGCGCTCGCCCTGCTGCTGCCGGTCGCCCTGCACCACGCGCGCCGGATGTCGATGCTGGAGATGGGCGACGACGCCGCCACCGCCCTCGGCGTGGACGTGCGCCGCAGCCGGCTGGTCCTGCTCCTGGTCGCCGTCGCGCTCGCCGCCGTCGCCACCGCCGCGACCGGGCCGATCTGGTTCGTCGCCCTCGCCGCCCCCCAGGTCGCCCGCCGGCTCACCCGCACCTCCGGGCCCGGACTGCTCTCCGCCGCCCTGCTCGGGGCCGCCCTGCTGGCCGCGGGCGACCTCGCCGTCCAGCGGGTCTTCGCCCCCGCGATCCTCCCCGTCGGCACCGCCACCGGCACCGTCGGCGGCCTCTACCTGATCTGGCTGCTCGTCACCGAATCCCGAAAGAACCGGACATGACCGTACCGCGCACGGCACCGGCCCGGCTGCGGGCCGAGGGGCTCACCCTCCGCTACGACCGCCGCACCGTCGCCACCGACCTCGGCGTGACCATCCCCGACCACTCCTTCACCGTCATCATCGGCCCGAACGCCTGCGGCAAGTCCACCCTGCTCAAGGCGCTCGCCCGGATGCTCCGACCGGTCGCCGGCCAGGTCTGGCTGGACGGCGCGGCCATCTCCGCCTACCGCACCCGCGAGGTCGCCCGGCGGCTCGGCCTGCTCCCGCAGACCTCCACCGCGCCCAACGGCATCACCGTCGGCGACCTGGTCGCCCGGGGCCGCTACCCGCACCAGCGCCTGCTGCGCCAGTGGTCCGCCGAGGACGAGACCGCCGTCGCCGAGGCGATGCGCCTCACCGGCGTGCTGGACCTCGCGGACCGGCCGGTGGACGACCTCTCGGGCGGCCAGCGGCAGCGGGTGTGGCTCTCCATGGTGCTGGCCCAGCAGACCCCGCTGCTGCTGCTGGACGAGCCCACCACCTTCCTCGACATCGCCCACCAGTACGAGGTGCTGGACCTGTGCGCCGACCTCAACGAGCAGAAGGGGTACACCGTCGTCGCGGTGCTGCACGACCTCAACCAGGCCTGCCGCTACGCCACCGACCTGGTGGTGATGCGCCCCGGCGGCGTGATCGCGGCCGAGGGCGCGCCGGGCGAGGTGATGACCGCCGACCTGGTCGAGGAGGTGTTCGGACTGCCGTGCCGGGTCGTCGCGGACCCGGAGACCGGCACCCCGATGGTCGTCCGGACCGCCCGGGGCCGGTCCGCGCCGGTGGCGGCCAAGGCGCTGGGGTGACGCGGCGCCCGTGGCGGCCATGGGCGCTGCGGGCGGTCGTCGCGGGGGCGGTCTTCGTGCGGGCGGTCGTCGCGGGGGCGCCGCGGGTCAGGTGATGTGCTGGTGGAGCCGGTGGAGCAGCGACGTCAGCAGGGTGCGCTCGATGGCGGTCAGCGGTGCCAGCACGTCCTCGTCCACGGCGGCCAGTTCGGCGGTGATCAGGCCCAGTTCGGCGCGCCCGGCGGGGGTGATGGTGACGTCGACCCGGCGGCGGTCGCCGGGGTGCGGGCTGCACTCGACCTGTCCGGCCTGCACCAGGTCGTTGACGATCTTCACGATATCGCTGGGCGAGATGTCCAGCCGGGAGGCGAGTTCGCTCTTGGAGTGCGGACCGAAGTCGGACAGTGCGGCCAGGATCGACACGTGCCACAGCCGCAGGTCGCGTTCGGCCAGGCGTTCGGCCAGTCGGCCGCGGGCGATCTTGCCGGTCCGGGAGAGCAGGTAGCTGCTGAGCGTCAGCAGGCTCGCAGGTGCTTCGTTCATCGCGGCGAGCAGTCCCCTTCCCCGGTCCCCGGCGGTCCGCTCCCGCTCTTGGTAGTTGCTTAGGTTAGCCTACCCAAATCTGTTGGGGAAGCCCGCCTTCGTGAATCGCCCCAGGCATCGTTGGTGTGCATAGCGGGCGGCGGTGGGGCGTTCCCGACGGCCTGTCGCCCGGCTTCGCGCCTCCCCGGCACCTGCTCGAACCCGGCGCTCGCGCCGCACTCGACATGACGCCTTGTCGACATGTGACGGCCTGTCGCGTGGGCGCGGATCTAGCAGCGCTAGACGAGGGAGCGACGCTCTGCTAGTTTCGAACCACAATCTAGCAGCGCTAGATGCCGCGGAATCCGGGAGGGGAACATGCAGAACGCACTCGCCGTCGTCACGGTGGTCGTCGTCGGGCTGATGGTGGGGGTGGAGTTCGCGGTGGCGGCGTTCGTCAACCCGATCCTCGACCGGCTGCCGGACAACGGCGGTCTCGCGGCGCGCAGCGACGGGGCCCGGGTCCTCGGCCGGGTGATGCCGTTCTGGTACATCGGCTCGGTCGTGCTCGGGGCGGCCTGGGCGGCGGCCTCCTGGGGCGAGCGACCGGCGGGCCTGGTGGTGACGGCCGCCGGACTGCTCGTGCTGAGCGTGGTGATGTCGGTCGCGCTGCTGGTGCCGATCAACTCCCGTGCCGCGCAGTGGACGCGCGAGTCGGCGCCGGCGGACTGGCGGGAGCAGCTCGGTCGCTGGGACCGGCTCCACTTCGTGCGGGTCGCCGTCATCGTCGCGGCGTTCGTCCTGCTGGTCGTCGCCCTGGTCTGACCCGCCGGGGCGGGCCGCAGCCGTCCGCCCGCCGGACTGCGGCCCGCAGATGCGGACGGTCCGTCAGGCGCCGTCGGGGCGGCGGGGCTCGCGCCGCATCGCCCACAGCGTCGGTCCGCCGCCCGGCAGTCGGACCTCGCCCAGGACGCTGAAGCCGAAGTGCTCGTAGACCGGCAGGTTGGCCTGCTTCGAGGACTCCAGGTAGACGGGCAGGCCCGCGGCGTCGGCCCTGGCCAGGCCCGAGCGCAGCAGTGCGGAACCGTGCCCCCGGCCCCGGCCGTCGGGGTCGGAGCCGATCACCGCGAGGTACCAGTGCGGCTCCTGCGGGCCGTGCTCGGCGGCGGCCGCGACGGCCTCCCGCAGCAGCGGGGCGCGGTCGCCGGTGATCTCCTCCAGTTCCCGCAGGGTCTCCGCGTCCGGAACGGCCTTCGCCTGCGCCTCCGGCGGCACCCAGAAGGCGGCAGCCAGCCCGGTGCGCTCGCAGACCCCGTAACGCCCGTACTGGCGGGTGAAGATGGTGGTGAAGTAGCGGCTCACGCCGTCCTCGGGCGCGGTGTCGCGGGGGAGGAACCAGCGCACCATCGGGTCGTCGTCGAAGGCGCGGGTCAGGATCCGGCTGATCGCCGGGGCATCGTCGGCCGTCGCGGCCGTCGGTATGTTCGTGGTCGACATACCGGTCATTCTGTGCACTGCTTATCTCCCGCGGAACGGCGGGGTCCGCCCCGGCCACCGGCCCGTGCGGAGGCTCGCCGTACCGCAGTTGTCCGACCGTCAGCCGCAGCCCGGGCACTGGTCCGCGCGCCGGTGCCGAACAGCGGCTGACGGCCCGGTCACCGCAGGGCGTCCAGGAGTGCGCGCTCGCGTTCGGGGCTGAGGCCGGCCCGGCGGGGGCGGTCCAGGCCCTCCGCACGCTCCCACTGCAGGGTGTCGGCCAGCAGCTCCGCGCGGGGGCGGTGCCGCAGTCCGGCGGCGCGGGCCGCCGCCCCGCTGCGGGCGCAGAAGCCGGCCCACTCCGGGGCGGCCACCCACATGGCGAGCGACTCCGGGCCCATGAACCACCCGACCTCCTGCTCCGCCAGCCAGTCGGCACCCGCCTCGACCAGCGGACCGGTGTGCCCGCCGACCTCGCGGGACAGCGCCAGCCACTCCCGGAACGGGACGACCGGGCCGACCGCGTCGTAGGTGCCGGTGGTCCGCCGCTCCGCGCTGTCGAGCAGCCAGGCCGCCAGGTCGCGGGCGTCCACCACCTGGGTGGGGACGTCCGACTCCGCGGGCACCAGCAACGGTGCCAGCGGCTCGCGGGCCGCCCGGCCGACCCAGTACCCGGAGCGCCCGGTGTGGTCGCCGGGCCCGCCGATCAGCCCGGCCCGGGCGATGAGCAGCCGGTCGCCGACGAGCTCCCGCAGGGCGTTCTCGCAGGCCACCTTGGCCTCGCCGTACTGCTCGCGGTCGGCCTCGTCCCCGGTGACCGGCGGGAGCAGGGCGGCCGATTCGTCCGCGCCCGCCTCGGCGTGCTCGGCGTAGGCGCTGACCGAGGAGACGTACGTCCAGTGCGCGGCCCGCCCGCCGAGCGCGGCCGCCGCGGCGCGGACGAACCCGGGCTGCCAGGACACCTCGACGACGGCGTCCCAGGTCCGCTCGGCCAGCGCCGCGTACGCCCCCGGGTCGCGCCGGTCGGCGGCGACCAGTTCCGCACCCTCGGCGGCCTCCCCGCTCTCGCCGCGGGCGAGGCAGGTCACCCGGTGCCCCCTCGCCAGTGCCTGCCGCGCGACCTCGCGGCCCACCCATGCCGTTCCGCCCAGTACCAGGATCTCCATCCGCCCACTCAAGCACGCACGGCGGTCGCGGGCACCCCGGCTTCGCGCAGAGCGGAGCGGCGCGGGCGCCCGGCTGCCCGGTCCGTCCGCGGCACCGGTGCCGGCCCGGTGCGCCGCAGCCGGTTCGTGCCCGGCCCGGCGCGGAACCGGGCCGGGCACGGGGCGCATCTCTGCGGGAGGGCCGGGGGGTTGGGCGCCGCAGCCGCCGGGCATCGCGGCAACGGGGCACCGCCGTCGGACGACCGCCCCCGCGCCGATCGTTCGACGCGCCGACCGTCCGACGCCCCGCTACCAGGGGGGTTCACCGTGCCGACACGTTGGAGCTGGCTGGAGGTGTCCACCGGCCGCCGCCCGCGGTCCACCGGGGACCGCCGCCGCGGCGCACACTTCGAGACCGTCGAGGCGGCCCGGGCCGATCTGCAGCGCCACCTGGACCGCACCGCCGCCGAGGACCGGGAGGCCGCCGCCGCAGCCGCCCGGCTGCGCACCAGGCCCGCCGCCGCCCGCAACCTGCTGCTGCGCCGCCGCGGTTGGACGCTCTACGCGATACCCGACCCCCTCCCGCCGGAGGAGGCCGCGCGGCGCGCGGAGGTGCGCCTGCACAACCTGCTGCGGCGCGAGGCGTCCACCGGCGCCATCGTGGCCGGCTTCCTGCTCGTGCTGCTGATCAGCGGAGCCGGCCTGGTGCAGTCCGGGATCGCCAAACTCGGCCAGGACACGCCCCGGTGCCACGGCAACCCGATGCACCCCGGCGACATCTGCAAGCCCAAGCCGGGGGCCGTCCTCACCGACGGCATGCCCGCCCCCTCCTCGACGACGTACGACGAGCAGCTGCACAACCTCGTCCGGGAGGGCTGGACCACCATCGTCCTGGGGCTGGTCCTGCTCACCTTCTTCCTGGTGGCGGCCGTCCGCCGGATCCGGCGCGGGCCCGCCCGCTGACCCCGGGCGGGCGCGCGGGCGGGGGTGGGCCCAGCGGTCGGCGGAGGGGCGCCCAGGCGAGCCCGGGCGCTGCTGCACCGCCCGGCGGCCACCGGACGGTACGGCCCCCGCCGCCCGCCGAGCGGACCCACCCGTGCGACCCCGGCCCCGGCCGGGGTCGCACGGCGTTCCCCGCCCGGGGGCCGAACGCCCCCTCAGCCCGCCCGGCGCACCGGGTCCGGGGCGGCGTGGCCGGTCCAGTCGACCACCTGCATCGCGGCCCCGGCGGCCTCCTGCCCGCGGCAGGCGGCGTGGTGGCGCAGGGCGATGCCCGCCAGGTCGAGGTGCCGGCCGAAGGCGGGCCGGCCGGCCAGCCGGCGGGCGTAGTCCCACACCCGGGGGTGCTCGGCGATCCGGTGGACGGCGGCGGCGTCCAGGTGCCAGCGGTGCACGGTGTCCAGCTGCACCAGCGCCACCCAGAACAGCACGTCCGCCAGCGTCGGCTCGTCGCCCACCAGGAACTCCCGGCCGTCCAGCCGCTGTTCGGCCGAGGACAGCCCGGACAGCAGGCTGCGCAGGGCGGTCTCGCGGGCCTCCGGGGTGCTGTCGGCCCGGCCCGCGCGCTGCGCCGGGTCGGTGATGCTCCGCTCGCACAGCTGCCCCACCGCCCCGATGGCGCTCTGCGCGCCGTCCGGGTAGAGGTCGGGGCCGGGCCCGCGGAAGCGCTGCGCCAGGTCGACCAGGATGCCGGCGGCGTCGGTGCTGACGACCCGTCCGCTCCAGTCGTCGCTGAGCACCGGCGGGGCGGCCGGCCCGCTGTGGCGCCGGGCGCTCGCCGCGTACAGCTGGCGCAGCGCCAGGTAGCCGCCGTCGTCGGCGTCGGGCAGCGCGGGCAGCAGGGTGACGGGGAGGGTGTCGTCGAGTCCCAGCAGGCTGTGGGCGACGGCGAGGCGCAGGCCGTCCGGACAGGAGAGGGCGAGGTGGAGCCGGTAGCGGAACGGCACGGGGTAGTAGCCGCTGCGGGCGTCGTGGCCGATCCGGCCGCGGAAGGGGGGCACGGCGGAGGAGGGCGAGGCGGACATGAGTCTCCCGGACTTCGGCAGCACGCGGGCAGGCGCGCCGCGGACGGGTGGAGGGTGGAGGACGGAACCCAGGAGGGCCGGAATGCAGGAGGGACGGGCCCCCGGTGGGAAAGAACCCGGCGGGGAAGGAACCCGGGAGGGACGGAACGCCGTCGCCGCGGTCGCAGCGGCGGGGGCCTTCCGAGCGGGGCCGCCCGGCACGGGGACCGAAGGGTCGGCCGGCCGGACGGTCAGGCGGCGGCGCGGGGAGGGGTCACCCGTGCCATGCTGCTGCACACGCGCTGCAGGTCGATGTGGCGGCGGCAGGTGAGCACCGGCAGGTGCCGGACAGCACGGTCCGTGCCATCGGCGACCGACTCCGTGTGCCTCACGGCCCTCCCGCCCACGTTCGAGGATTCCCGCTCCGGAGTCTCGCCCCGCCCGGGCCTCCCGTCAAGGGTTCCGGCACGCGGTCCCGCCCCTCGGACCGCACGCCGGGGCCCGACCGGCGGTGCCGGCCGGGCCCCGTGACGGCGGATCAGAGGGTCGGCTTCCACCCCAGGGCCGGGCCGAGGACGCCCGCGACGTCGGTGAGGATCTGCACGTAGTCCTCGTGCCCGAAGGAGAACGGCAGCGCGAAGACCACCTCGTCCACCTCGCGGAACGCGGCGTGTGCGTGGAGCCGTTCGGCGATCTCGGCCGAGGTGCCGACCAGGTCCGGCGCGTACATCGTGCGGGCCGGGCCCTGCGGGGCGGTGGTGCGCGGGGTGCGGCTGCGGACGTACTCCCGGTACCGGGACCGCTGGTCGGCGGTTGCGCTGTCGGTGGGGATGACGACCAGGCCCTGCGAGACCCGGGCCCGCGGGCCGTCGGGGTGGTGCGCGCGGAAGGCGGCGATCTGCGAGCGCTGGATCTCGGCGAAGTCCTCGGACTCCTCGGCCCGCACGACGTTGCTGGTCAGCAGGCGCAGCCCCTGCTCGCCCGCCCAGCGGGCCGAGCGCAGGCTCCCGCCGCCGTACCAGATGCGGTCGGCCAGGCCGGGGGCGACCGGCTGGACCCGGTCGGCGTACACCTCGATGCCCTCGGTCCCGCTGAAGTCGGTGGCCCGCTCGCCGCGGACGAAGTCCAGCAGCCGGCGCACCCGCCGGTAGCCGAAGTCCTCGGCCTCGGCGGTGTCGGGGTAGAGCGCGGGTGCGACCCGGTCCCAGTGCCCGGGGCGGCCGACGCTCACCCCGGGGTTGAGCCGGCCGCCGGACAGCAGGTCGGTGGTGGCGAGGTCCTCGGCCAGTCGCAGCGGGTTCTCCCAGCCCAGCGGGATGACCGCGGTGCCGAGCCGGATGCGGCTGGTGCGCTGGGAGGCCGCCGCCAGGACGGCGACGGGCGAGGAGATCCCGTGCTGCAGGTGCCGGTGGCGCACCCAGGCACCGTCGAAGCCCAGCTCCTCGCCGAGTTCGATGAGCCGCAGGGTCGACTCGTGGCCGCGCCGGGGGTCGGCCGGGTCGAACAGTCCGATGGTCAGGAATCCCAGCCTCCGAAGGGGCTGCGAGGGAGACGGCACGGTTCCTCCGTCCTCCGCGGGGCTCGGGCGGCGAGCGGTGCGGTTCGGTCCTTCCGGCGCCCGGATACCGGTCACCGGGGCGTCCGGTTCACCGTCACACACGGCGCGGGCGGAGCTCAAGGGGCCGCCGGGAATGGCAATCCGGGGCAATGTCCGGGCAACATCCGCGCAGTGGAGCGGCCCTGGGCCAGCCCCCCGGGACACCCCCGACCCCGCCCGGGCGTGCCCGCGCCCCCGGACGGAAGCGGGAGGGGTCCGGGGGCGCGGGGGTTCTCGGGGCGGGGGCGGATCAGCCCTCCGCGGCGGCCAGGCTCGCCGGGCGCAGGTCGGTCCACTCCCGCTCGATCAGCTCGACGCACTCGGTGCGCGGGGCGTCCGCGAGGCGGACCGTCCAGCCGGCCGGGACGTCCAGCCAGGCCGGCCAGAGGGAGTGCTGGTTCTCGTCGTTGACCAGCACGTGGTAGTTCTGGTCCTCGGCCTCGAACGGGTTGGTGCTCACGGGGCGGTTCCTTTCGGACTGGGCTCCGGATCGGGGCCCTCGGTGGGTTCGGGTGCGGGCCCTGCGGGCTCCGCAACGGTCAGGGGTTCGGGTCCGGCCGGACCTACGGGTGGAGCACCCGGTCGATCTCCGGGCCGATGACCTCCAGCGCCTGGGGCGTCATCAGCTGGTCGTGGGTCAGGTCGAGCACGTGCTCGGTGAGCCGGCCGTGCAGGTACGGCGGCCAGACCAGGGCGGGCAGGTCGGCGGCCTCGGTGCTGCGGGCCGCGGTGAAGAACAGCGCGTCACCGCGCACCACCGGGGTGCTGCTCGCCGCGAGCAGCCGCACGCAGTGCAGGTTGGTGTCGACGATCGCCCCGAGCAGGTCCTCGTCGAAGCCGGCCAGCATGCCCTGGCTGGCGTGGATCGCGGCGACGGCCTGCTCCCGGCTCACCGGCCCCGCGGGCGGTCCGTCCGCCGCCCCGGCGCCGTCCTGCGGCTCGTCACCGAGGGCGGCCACCCCGAGCAGGAACCGGCTCTCCTCCTCGGCGAGCCGCTCCCGGAAGCGCGGGTCCTCGACGAAGGACCAGTCCTCGGTCTCCGGCGGGTAGGCGTCGATCAGGCCGAGGAAGGCGACCTCCTCGCCGCCGTCCTGCAGCTGCGCCGCCATGGCGTGCGCCACGGTGCCGCCGAAGGAGTAGCCGAGCAGGTGGTACGGGCCCTCGGGCTGGACCGCGCGCAGTTCGGCGAGATAGTGCGCCGCCAGCTCGGCGACGTCGGCGACCTCGGGCAGCTCGCCGCGCAGGCCCGGCGACTGCAGGCCGTAGACCGGCCGCTCGCGGTCCAGGTGGCGCAGCAGGCCGGCGTACTGCCAGGCGAAGCCGGAGGCCGGGTGGACGCAGAACAGCGGGGCCAGGCCGCCGCTTTCGCGCAGCGGCAGCACGGTGCGCAGCGCGTCGCGGCGCGAGTCGGTGCCGATCCGGGCGGCGGCCGCGGCGACCGTCGGCGCGGCCATCAGGGTGGCCACCTGGACGGGGACGTTCAGCTCCTGGCGGATCCGGCCGGCCAGCTTCATCGCCAGCAGCGAGTGGCCGCCGAGGTCGAAGAAGTTGTCGTCGACGCCGACCTCGGGCAGGCCGAGGACTTCGGCGAACAGCCGGCAGAGCAGGGCCTCCCGGGCGTCCGCGGCGGGCCGGGAGCCGGCGCCGCCGAGGTCGGGGGCGGGCAGGGCGGCCCGGTCGACCTTGCCGTTGACGGTCAGCGGCAGGGCGTCCAGCGGCACGAACGCCGCGGGCACCATGTACTCCGGCAGCACGGCGGCCAGGGCGGCGCGCAGCTCGGCCGGCTCCCCGCCGACGGTGTAGGCGACCAGGCGGTTGCCGCCGGCCGGGGTGCGCTGCACGGCGACGGCCGCCGCCGCGACCTGCTCCAGGTCGAGCAGCGCCGACTCGATCTCGCCCGGCTCGATCCGGTAGCCGCGGATCTTGACCTGCTGGTCGACCCGGCCGAGGTAGTCGATGACTCCGTCCCGGCGCAGCCGCACCTGATCGCCGGTGCGGTACATCCGGCTGCCGGGGGCGCCGTACGGGTCGGCGACGAAGCGCTCGGCGGTCTGGCCGAAGCGGTCGTGGTAGCCGCGGGCCAGGCCGGTGCCGGCGAGGTACAGCTCGCCGGGGACGCCCGGCGGGACCGGCCGCAGCGCGGTGTCCAGGACGTACGCCCGGGTGTTCATGATCGGTCGGCCGACGGTGGACGTCGGGCTGGACGGGACGGACGCGCCGAGGGCGTTGATCGTGTACTCGGTGGGGCCGTACAGGTTGTAGCCGATGGTGCCCTCGGTGCGCTCCAGCAGCTGCCAGAGCGACTCGGGCACGGCCTCGCCGCCGAGCAGGAACAGCGCCGGGCGGTGCCGGTCCGCGTCCAGCAGGCCCGCCTCGACCAGCTGCTGACCGTACGAGGGGGTGACGTTGACGACGTCGATCCGCTCCCGGTCGTAGTGCGCGGTGAGCGCGGCCGGGTCCATCCGAAGCTGCTCGCCGATGACGTGCACCTCGTGCCCGTCGACGAGCCAGAAGAACTCCTCCCAGGACATGTCGAAGGCGAAGGACACGGTGTGCGCGACCCGCATCCGGCGGCCGCCGACGGCGGCCACGGCCGGGGCGAAGATCCGCTCCCGGTGGTTGACCAGCATGTTGGTCAGGCCGCGCTGGGGCACCACCACGCCCTTGGGCCGGCCGGTGGAGCCGGAGGTGTAGATGATGTACGCCGGGTGGTCGGGGTGCCGGGGGCGGACCAGCTCGGCCGCGTCGAGCGGATCGGCCGGGTGGCCGGCCAGCAGCGCGTCGGTACCGGGCGCGTCCAGGGCCAGCCGCTCCACCGCCAGGCCCTCCGGCAGCCGGTCGGCGACCGTGTCGGCGGTCAGCAGGTACACCGGGCGGGCATCCTCGATCATCGCGCCGAGCCGCTCGGCCGGGTGGTCGAGGTCCAGCGGCAGGTAGCCGGCGCCCGACTTGAGGACCGCCAGCAGGGCGACCACGAAGTCCGCGGTGCGCGGCAGCGCGAGCGCGACGATCTGCTCGGCGCCGACGCCCCGGGCGATCAGCGCCCGGGCCAGGCGGTTGGCCCGGCCGTCGAGTTCGGCGTAGCCGAGGCGCTGCGCACCGAAGACCAGCGCGGTCTCGTCCGGGGTGCGGGCGGCCTGCTCGGCGAACAGCTCGATGACGGTGGTGTCCGGGACCGGGTGGCCCGTGTCGTCGCCGAGCGCGATCAGGCGCTCCCGCTCCTCGGCGCCCAGGGTGTCCAGCCGGCCGACCGGGGTGGCCGGGTGGTCGGCGAGGGTGCGGACCAGCGCGGTGAGCCGGTCGGCGATCAGCTGCGCCTCGTCCCGGCCGTAGAGGTCGGGCCGGTAGGCGACGCTGAGTTCGAGGGCGTGCTCGGGGGTGACGGCGAGGGTCAGCGGGTAGTGCGTGCCGTCCACGCTGTGCGTCCAGCCGATGGTGTGGCGGGCGGTCGCCTCGGCGCGGGCCGAGTCGTCCAGCGGGGTGTTGCGGAAGACGTACAGGGTGTCGAAGAGCTGGCCGATCCCGCCGGACTGCTGGATCCGGCCGAGGCCGAGGTGGTGGTGCGGCAGCAGGGCGGCGTGCTCGTGCTGGACGCGGACCAGGAAGTCGCGCAGCGGCTCCTGGGGGCGGACGGTGACCCGGAACGGCAGGGTGTTCATGAACATCCCGATCATCCGGTCGACGTCCGCGATCTCCGGCGGGCGGCCCGAGACGGTGGCCCCGAAGACCACGTCGTCGCGGCCGGTCAGCCCGGCCAGGGTGAGCGCCCAGGCGCTGCTGAGCACGGTGTTGAGGGTGACGCCGCAGGCGCGGGCGAAGGCCCGCAGCCGGTCGCTGTCCGCCTCGTCCAGGACGACCGGGCAGACCTCGGCGAGCACCGGCTCCCGGGTCGGGTCGGCGGGCGCGACCAGGGTGCCCTGGTCGAGGCCGGCGAGGTGGTCGCGCCAGGCGGCGGCCGAGGAGTCCCGGTCGGTGTCGGCCACCAGCCGCAGGAACTCGCGGTACGGGGTGACCGGCGGCAGCGCGTCGGGGTCGCCGCCGTACCGGTAGAGGGTGAACAGCTCCTCGAAGAACAGCGACTCCGACCAGCCGTCGGTGAGGATGTGGTGCTGCGTCACGCAGAGCACCCAGCGCTCCGGCCCGAAGCGGAACAGCGCGATGCGCAGCAGCGGCGGCGCCGCGAGGTCGAAGCGGGTCCGGCTGTCGGCGAGCGAGAACTCCTCCAGCGCCTTGTCCTGCTCCGCGCGGTCGAGGTGGGAGAGGTCGAACTCCTGCCACGGCAGCTCCCACCGCCCCGGGACGAGCTGCACCGGGCCGTCGAAGCCCTGGTGCCGGAAGCCGGCCCGCAGCTGGGGGTGGCGGCGCAGCAGGGCGTCGAAGGCCCGGCGCAGTGCGGCGGTGTCGACGGCGTGCAGCAGCTCGGTGAAGTTCTGCATCAGGTAGACGTCGAGGGCGCGGTCGTCGTAGACGGCGTGGAAGTACAGGCCCTCCTGGAGCGGGGAGAGCGGCAGCGCCTCCTCCAGGCCCGGGCACAGGTCGGCGGCGAGGGCGCGCTGTTCGCCGGTGAGCGGCAGCAGCTCGCGGGCCGGGGCGGCGGCCCGCTCGATGCGCCCGGCGCAGGCGGCGGCGAGGCGCTCGGGGGTGCGGTGCTCGAAGACCTCGCGCGGGGTGAGGTACAGGCCGTCCTTGCGGGCCCGGGTGACCAGCCTGATGGAGGCGATGCTGTCGCCGCCGAGGACGAAGAAGTCCTCGTCGGCGCCGCACGCCTGCAGGCCGAGGACCTCGGTGAAGGCCCGGCAGAGCGCGGCCTCCCGCTCGTCGGCCGGCGGCCGGGCGCCGGTGGCGCCGCCGAGCGCCGGGGCGGGCAGCGCGGCCTTGTCGAGCTTGCCGTTGACGGTCAGCGGCAGGGCCTCCAGTCGGACCACGGCGGCGGGCACCAGGTGGTCGGGGAGGGTCGCGGCGAGCGCGCCGCGGGCCTGCTCGGGGTCGGCGGTGCCGGTGACGTAGCCGACCAGGCGGCGCACCCCGGGGGCGTCCTCCCGGACCACGACCGCGGCGCCGGTGACGCCGGGCAGCGCGGACAGCGCGGCCTCGATCTCGCCGGGCTCGATCCGGTGGCCGCGGATCTTGACCTGCTGGTCGGCGCGGCCCAGGTAGTCCAGCCCGCCGTCGGGGCGCAGCAGGACGAGGTCGCCGGTGCGGTACATCCGGGTGCCGGGCGGGCCGTACGGGTCGGCGGTGAACCGTTCGGCGGTCAGGGCCGGACGGCCGAGGTAGCCGCGGGCCAGGCCGGGGCCGGCGAGGTACAGCTCGCCGGGCACGCCGACCGGCACCGGGCGCAGCGCGGCGTCCAGCACGTAGCCGGCGGTGTTGCCGATCGGCCGTCCGACGGAGGGCAGTTCGGAGTCGGCGAGGTCGGCGGCGAGCGCGTCGACGGTGTACTCGGTGGGGCCGTAGAGGTTGACCGAGCGGACGCCGGCGGCGGCCCGGACGGCGGCCCACTGGGCGGGCGGCACGGCCTCGCCGCCGAGCAGCAGCAGGGTCGGGCGGTGCCGGTCGTCGGCCAGCAGGCCCCATTCCAGCAGCTGCGTGGCGTAGGTGGGGGTGAGGTCGAGGGCGTCGATGCGGTGGCGGTCGATGTAGCCGGTGACGAACTCGGCGTCGCGCCGCTCGGTCTCGTCCATGATGTGCAGCTCGTGGCCGGCGATCAGCCAGAACAGCTGCTCCCACGAGGTGTCGAAGCTGAACGAGGCGGTGTGCAGGGCGCGCAGCGGGCGGCCGGCGGCGGTGGCGGCCGGGGTGAGCAGGGCGTCCAGGTGGTTGGCGTACAGGTTGGTCAGGCCGCGGTGGGTGGTGACGACGCCCTTGGGGCGGCCGGTGGAGCCCGAGGTGTAGATGACGTACGCCGGGTGGTCCGGGTGGACCCCGGCCGGGGTACGGCGGGGCGCGGCCGGGCCGGGGGCGTCGAGCAACAGGCGCTCGGGGCCGCCGGCGGGCAGCAGCCGTTCGGCGGCGGTGGTGGTGACGAGGCGGGCCGGGGCGGCGTCCTCGATCATCAGGGCGAGCCGGTCGGCCGGGTGGTCCAGGTCGAGCGGCAGGTAGGCGGCGCCGGTCTTGAGCACGCCGAGGATCGCGGTCACGGTGGCGGTGGAGCGCGGTAGGGCGAGCGCCACCACGGACTCCGGGCCGACCCCGGCGGCGGCCAGCCGGTCGGCCAGCTCCTCGGCGCGGCGGTCGAGTTCGGCGAAGCTCAGGCGCTCCTCGCCGGCGGCCAGGGCGGGCGCGTCGGGGGTGGCCGCGGCCCGCGCGGCGAAGCGGTCGGCGACCGTGCCGGCCGGGGCCGGGAAGGCGGCGCCGCGGGAGCCGACGAGCAGGGCGCGCCGCTCCTCGGGGGCGGTGGTCGCCAGCCGGCCGACCGGGGTGTCCGCGTCCTCGGCGAAGCGGTCGAGCAGGTCGGCCAGGCGCTCGCCGATCCAGGCGGCCCGGCCGGGGGTCAGGACGTCCGGACGGTACTCCAGGTGCAGGGCGGTGCGCTCGCCGAGGTTGACGGCGACGGTCAGCGGGTAGTGCGCGGCGTCGCGGGCGGTGACCCCGGTGACGGCGGTGCCGCCGGTGAGGGCGGGCCGGTCCGACGGGTCCACCGGGTAGTTCTCGATCACCAGCAGGGTGTCGAACAGCTCGCCGCCGACGCCCTGCTTCTGGATCTCGTGCAGGCCCAGGTGGTGGTGGGCGAGCAGGGCGTTCTGCTCGTCCCGGAAGCGGCCGACCAGGCCGGCCAGCGGTTCGCCGGGCCGGGCCGAGACCCGGACCGGGACGGTGGTGATGAACAGGCCGACCATCGACTCGACCCCGGCCAGCTCCTCCGGGCGACCGGAGACGGTCAGGCCGAACACCGCGTCGGTGCGGCCGGTCAGGGTGCCGAGCACCAGGCCCCAGGCGCACTGCAACAGGGTGCCCGGGGTGGTGCCCAGGCGGCGGGCGGCGGCGGTGAGCGCGGCGGTCCGGTCGGCGTCCAGCTCGACGGTGTGCACGGCCGGGCGGGCCGGCGCCCGGCCGGCGTCGGCGGGGGCGAGCAGGGTGGGGCCGTCGAGCCCGGCCAGCGCGCCGCGCCAGGCGGTGCGGGCGGCGCCGGCGTCCTGCGCGGCCAGCCAGGCCAGATGCTCGCGGTACGGGCGGACGGCCGGCAGCGCGCCCTCGTCGCCGCTGCTGTCGTACAGCGCCAGCAGGTCGCGGACCAGCAGCGGCATCGACCAGCCGTCCACCAGGATGTGGTGGACCGTCACGACGAGCCGGTACCCGGCCTCGCCGACCCGGGCGAGGGCGAGCCGCAGCAGCGGCGGGCGGTGCAGCTCGAAGCGCTCGGCGAGGGCGGCGCGCTCCAGTTCGGCGAGGGCCTCCGCGGGCCGGCCGCGCAGGTCGGCCTCGGTGACCGGCAGGCTCAGCGCGGCCGGGACGAACTGGACCGGCTGGGGCATGCCCTCGTGCCAGAACCCGGCCCGCAGGTTGGCGTGTCGGCGCAGCAGCGCGTCGGCGGCGGTGCGCAGCCGGTCGGCGTCCACGGGTCCGTCGAGCGCGACGGTGACCTGCACGGTGTAGACGTCCACGGCGTGCTCGTCGTACCCCGCGAGGAACAGCATGCCCTGCTGCAGCGGGGAGAGCGGAAGCATGTCCGCGAGGCGTTCCTGAGTCACTGCTGAGCCTTCCACATCGATTCGAGCATGGCGATCTGGGCCTGGTCGAGGGAGATCAGGTCGAGATCGGAGGGGGTGTGTCCGCCGCTCCCGGGAGCGGCGGCCCAGGCGGCGAGACCGTCCAGGGCGGCGGTCCACGCCTCGGTGAGCGCGGTGACGGCGGCCGCGGGGAGGGCGTGCTCCGCCCGGATCCAGCGGGCCGTCAGCCGGGGGCCGTCCGGTCCGGGCACGACCCGGACCAGGACCTCCAGCGGGTGGGAGAGCGGCGCGTCCGGCTCCGGTGCGGCGGCCACCGCGTCGGCCTCGGGGGCGGGCCCCCAGTCGGCGTCCGGGGCTGCGGTGCCGCGCCCGAGGTAGTTCCAGAGGATCTCCGGGCCGTCGGCCGGGAAGAGCCGCGCGGTGGCCGGGTTGAGCCGGCGCAGCAGGCCGGCACCGAGACCGCCGGCCGGGACGGCGCGCAGCTGCTCCTTGACGGCCTTGAGGGCGTCGCCGGCGGCCTCGGCCCCGCGGGTGGCGGCGGCCGGGTCGGCGGCGGCGAGGTCCAGGCGCACCGGGTGCAGCGCGGTGAGCCAGCCGACCGTGCGGGAGAGGTCCGCACCGGGCAGCAGCTCCTGCTCGCGGCCGTGCGCCTCCAGGTCGACGCCGACCGCCCGCCGGCCGGTGACGGCGGCGCAGGCCACCGCGAGCGCGGTCAGCAGCACGTCGTTGACGGTGCCGTGGAAGGCCGCCGGGACGGCGTCCAGCAGCGGCGCCGTGCGGGCCGCGTCGAGGGTGACGACGCTCTCCCGGGCGGTCGCGGCGGTGTCCCTCGCCGGGTCCGGCGGGAGGCTGCCGAGCGGGCGCCCGTCGGTGCGGGAGGCGGTCAGCCAGTGGTCGAGCTCGGCGGTCCGGCGCGGGCTGTGCGCCTCCGCCAGCAGGTGCCCGGTCCAGGTGCGCAGCGAGGTGCCGACGGGCTCCACGACGACCGGGCGCCCGGCGGAGGCCTGCTCGTGGGCGGCGCGCAGGTCGCCGAGCAGGATCTGCCAGGACACCTCGTCGACCGCCAGGTGGTGGGCGACGAGCAGCAGCCGGCCGGGCCGGTCCGCCCCGGCGTCGAGGTGGACGGCCTGGAGGCAGCGCCCCTCGGTGGGGCGCAGCCGCCCGGTGGCGGCGTCCGATTCGGCGGCGACCAGGCCGCGCAGCGCGGTGTCGTCGAGGCCGGTGGCGTCGACGGTGCGCAGGCAGTCGGCGGCCCGGGGGGCGGCCGGGGCGTCGGCGGGCAGCGTCTCGGCGCTCCACACGCCGGGCGCCGTGACGGTGAGCACCTGGCGCAGGCCCGGGTGGGCGGCCAGCACCGCCTGCAGGGCGGCGACCAGGTCGGCGCGGCGGGCGCCGGCCGGCAGCCGGACCAGCCTGGCCTGGGCGAACCGGTCGACCGGGCCGCCGCGTTCGGCCAGCCAGTGGGCGATCGGGGGCAGCGGCAGGGCGCCGATGCCGTCGTCCAGCGGGCCGGGCGCGCCGGCCTCGGCCGCGGGCCGGACGCCCGCGAGGGCGGCCAGTCCGGCGGGGGTGGGGTGCTGGAAGACCTGCCGGGCGGTGATGGTCAGGCCGGCCCTGCGGGCCAGCGAGACCAGCTTGATGGAGACGATGCTGTCGCCGCCGAGCGAGAAGAAGTTCCCGTCGGGGGCCACCTCGTCCAGGCCGAGGGCCTGCGCCATCAGGGCGGCCAGCACCTGCGCCGGGTCGCCAGCCGGGGCCGCGGCCGCCGCGGGCGCCGCCGCGGGGGCGGGGGCCTGCGCCGGTGCGGGGGCCGGGGCGGGCAGCGCCCCGCGGTTCAGCTTGCCGTTGACCGACAGCGGGAGCGCGTCGATGACCACCAGGTCGGCGGGCACCATGTACTCCGGCAGCCGCTCGGCGGCCAGCGCGCGGACCGCGGCCGGGTCGGGCACGGCGCCCGGTGCGGGCACCAGGTAGCCGGTCAGCCGCCGGCGTCCGGGCCGGTCCTCGCGGACCGCGGCGGCGGCCTGCGCCACCCCGGGGGCGGCGGCCAGCACCGTCTCGATCTCGCCGAGTTCGATGCGCAGGCCGCGCAGCTTCACCTGGCCGTCGGTGCGGCCCAGGTACTCCAGCAGGCCGTCGGCGGTGTGCCGGACGAGGTCGCCGGTGCGGTACATCCGGGAGCCGGGCGGGCCGTACGGGTCGGCGGTGAACCGCTCGGCGGTCAGGGCCGGGCGGGCCAGATAGCCCCGGGCGAGCTGGACACCCGCCAGGTACAGCTCGCCGGGCGCGCCGGGGGGCACCGGCTGCAGCCGGGCGTCCAGCACCCGGACCGAGGTGTTGCGGACCGGCCGCCCGATCGGCACCCCGTCGCCGGTGCGGCCGGGCCGGTGGTTCTCGTACGTGACGTCGACCGCGGCCTCGGTGGGGCCGTAGAGGTTGGCCAGGACGACCGGCCGGCCGTCGGCGGAGGCGGTGAACCGCTCGGCCAGGCCGACCGGCAGCGCCTCGCCGCTGCACACCGCGAGCCGCAGGCCCGGCAGGTCGGCGACCCGCTCCTCGGCGAGGAAGGCGCCCAGCATCGACGGCACGAAGTGCAGCACGCTGACCCCGTGGCGGCGGATCACCTCGGCCAGGTAGGCCGGGTCCTGGTGGCCGTCCGGTCGGGCGACGGCCAGCGGGACGCCCTCGGCGAGCGGCCAGAACAGCTCCCAGACCGACACGTCGAACCCGGCCGGGGTCTTGTGCAGCACCCGGTCGGCGGCGGTGAGCCGGTAGGTGTCCTGCATCCAGAGCAGCCGGTTGACGATCGCCCGGTGGCTGACCACGACGCCCTTGGGCAGGCCGGTGGAGCCCGAGGTGAAGATCACGTACGCCGGGTGGTCGGGCCGCAGCGAGGCGCGGCGCTCGGCCTCGGTGACCGGCCCCGCGGGCAGCGCGGCCAGCTCGGCGGCGGTGCCCGGCGCGTCCAGCAGCACCGGTTCGGCGGTCACCGGGGAGGGCAGCCGGGCGGCGCCCGCGGCGTCGGTGAGCACGCACACCGGACGGGCGGTGTCGACCAGGTACGCCAGCCGGTCGGCCGGGTGGTCGAGGTCGAGCGGCAGGTAGGCGCCGCCCGCCCGGACCACCGCGTGCACCGCGACCAGCAGGTCGGCGGAGCGCGGCAGCGCCACGGCGACCACCGACTCCGGGCCGACGCCGCGGCCGATCAGCAGCCGGGCCAGCCGGTCCACCCGCTCCTCGAACACGGGCCGCTCCAGCACCGCGTCGTCCAGCAGCAGCGCCGGGCCCGCGGCCCGGGCGGCGCCGGCGGCGACCAGGTCGGCCAGGGTGCGGCCGTCCGTCGGGCCGGTGGTGGCGTCCAGGCCGTGCAGGGCGAGTCCGCGCTCCCCGGCGGTGAGCAGGTCGAGTTCGGCGAGCGGGCGGTGCGGGTCGGCGACGGCCTGCCCGACCAGCCGCACCAGGCGGTCGGCCAGGGCCCGCGCGGTGGCCGCGTCGAAGCGGTCCAGCGCGTAGCGGACGCCGCCGAGCAGCCGGCCGCTGCCGTCCGGGGCCGCGCCGAGCGCGAACTCCAGGTCGAACTTGGCGCCGCCGGCGTCGACCGTCAGCTCCTCGGCGGGCAGGCCGAACAGCCGGTCCGGCGCGGGCGGGGCCGAGTGGTAGGTGACCATGGTCTGGAACAGCGGGTGCCGGGCCGCCGAGCGGGCGGGCGCCACCGCGTCCACCACCCGCTGGAACGGCGCGTCGGCGTGGTCGAACGCGGCCAGGTCCACCGCCCGGACGCGGTCCAGG
The DNA here is from genome assembly GCF_053610105.1 of Kitasatospora sp. NPDC054939. Lineage (NCBI taxonomy): Bacteria > Bacillati > Actinomycetota > Actinomycetes > Kitasatosporales > Streptomycetaceae > Kitasatospora > Kitasatospora sp. NPDC054939. The sequence goes on from NZ_JBSGXP010000108.1 coordinate 24,931, forward strand.
AGTTCGGCGAAGCTCGGATCGCCCGACAGGTCGGTGCGCAGCACCAGGGTGTTCAGGAAGAACCCGACCAGCCCGTCCAGCGCCTCCTCGGAGCGGCCGGAGGCCGGGGTGCCGAGCGGGAGGTCCTCGCCGGCGCCGTGCCGGTGCAGCAGCGCGGCCACGGCCGCGTGCACGGCCATGAACACGGTCGCGCCGTGCGTCCGGGCCAGCTCGGCGAGTGCGCCGGCGGTCGCCGCGGGCAGCTCGAACAGCTCGACCGCGCCGCGGTGGCTCGGCCGCACCGGGCGGGGCCGGTCGGCGGGCAGCGCGATCTCCTCGGGCAGCCCGGCCAGCGCGGTGCGCCAGTGGTCGAGCTGCGCGTCCTGCGGGAGGGCGCTCTGCCAGAGCGCGAAGTCGGCGTACTGCAGCGGGAGTTCGGCGAACTCCGGGGCGCGTCCGGCCAGCCGGGCGGCGTACGCGCGCTCCAGGTCGGCCAGCAGCGGGCCGGTGGACGCCTCGTCGCCCGCGATGTGGTGCAGGGCGAGCACCAGCACGTGCTCCTCGGCACCCGTGCGCAGCAGCGCGGCGCGCAGCGGCAGGTCGGCGGCCAGGTCGAAGGCGGGGGCCACGACCGCCCGGACCGCCTCGGCGAGGTCGGCGCCGGTGCGGTCGGCGACCGTGAGCGGCACGGTCACGGCGGCGGCTTCCAGCACCCGCTGGAACGGCTCGCCGTCGAGCTCGCCGTACACCGTGCGCAGGCTCTCGTGCCGGGTCACCAGGTCGACCAGGGCGGCCGAGAGCGCGGCCCGGTCGGGGCGGCCGGTCAGCCGGACGGCCAGCGGGATGTGGTACGCCGCGCCGGAGTCCTGCACCTGGTGCTGCAGCCACATCATCCGCTGGGCGGCCGAGAGCGGCAGCCGCTCCGGGCGTACGGCGCGCACCAGCGGCGGCCGGCCCGGGCCGCTGCGGTCGGCCAGCCGGGCGGCCAGCGCGGCCACCGTCGGTGCCTCGAAGACGTCCCGGACGGCGGTCTCCACCCCGAGGACGGCGCGGATCCGCCCGGCCAGCCGGGTGGCCAGCAGCGAGTGCCCGCCGAGCGCGAAGAAGTCCTGGTCGGTGCCGACCCGGGCGAGGCCGAGCAGCTCGGCCCAGACTCCGCAGAGCAGCTCCTCCCGGGCGTCGCGAGGGGCCCGGCCGTCGGCGGGGGCGGCCGCGAGATCGGGCGCGGGCAGCGCGTCCTTGTCGAGCTTGCCGTTCACGGTCGTCGGCAGCACGTCCAGTACGACCACCGCGGCCGGCACCAGGTACTCCGGCAGCTCGGCGGCGAGCGCGCGGCGCAGCTGCGCCGCGTCCACCGCCCCGGTGGCGTACGCGACCAGCCGGCGCACCCCGGGGACGTCCTCGCGGACCACGGCCACCGCGGCCCCGACGCCCGGACGGGCGCTCAGCGCGGCCTCGACCTCGCCGAGTTCGATCCGGTAGCCGCGCAGCTTCACCTGGTCGTCGGTGCGGCCCAGGTACTCCAGCAGGCCGTCGGCGCGGCGGCGGGCCAGGTCGCCGGTGCGGTACATCCGGGAGCCGGGCGGGCCGTACGGGTCGGCGGTGAAGCGTTCGGCGGTCAGCCCCGGCCGGTTGAGGTAGCCGCGGGCCAGCTGGTCGCCGGCGAGGTACAGCTCGCCGGGCACCCCGGGCGGCACCGGCCGCAGCCGGGCGTCCAGGACGTGCGCCCGGGTGTTGTCCAGCGGGCGGCCGACCACCGGGGTCGGGGCGTCGGTCACCCGGGCGACCAGCGCGTCCACGGTGAACTCGGTCGGACCGTAGTAGTTGACGGTCTCCACGTCCGGGTGGTCGGCGAGGGTGCGCCACAGCGCGGGCGGCACGCCCTCGCCGCCGAGCAGCAGCAGCGGCGGGCGGGAGGCCGGATCCAGCAGCCCGCACTCCAACAGCTGCAGGCCGTACGACGGGGTGACGTCGAGGGTGTCGATCCGGTGGGCGGCGCAGTAGGCGACGACCGCCTCGGCGTCCCGCCGGTCCACCTCGTCCAGGACGTGCAGCTCGTGGCCCTCGATCAGCCAGAGCAGCTGCTCCCAGGAGGAGTCGAAGGCGAAGGAGGCGGTGTGCAGGGCGCGCACCCGGCGGCCCAGCCGCTCGGCGACCGGGTGGTACAGCTCGCGGGCGTGGTCCTGGTGCAGGTTGGTCAGTCCGCCGTGGTCCAGCACGACGCCCTTGGGGCGGCCGGTGGATCCGGAGGTGTAGATGACGTAGGCGGCGTGCCGGGGCGAGGTCGGCACCCGGAACGGGCCGTCCGCGGGACCGGCGGGGGCGGCGAGCACGGCGGCCGTCGCGGGCTCGTCGAGCACCAGCGTGCCGGGGGCGTCCGCGGCGGGGGCGCCGTCCGGGCCGGCCGGCAGCAGGGCGGCGGCGGAGCGGGTGGTCAGCACGCAGCGCGGGGCCGCGTCGGCCAGCAGGAAGCCGAGCCGCTCGGCCGGGTGGTCGAGGTCCAGCGGCAGGAACGCCGCACCGGCCTTGAGCACCGCGAGGGTGGCGACGACCGAGTCCGCCGAGCGGGGCAGGGCGAGCGCGACGAGGTCGTCCGGGCCGATCCCGCGGCCGGCCAGCAGCCGTGCCAACCGGTCCGCGCGGCGGCCCAGTTCGGCGAAGGTCAGCCGCTCCTCGCCGGCCACCAGGGCGGTCGCGCCGGGGGTGCGGGCCACCGTGGCGTCGAAGGCCTCCACCACCGAGCCCGCGGTCAGCGGCCGGTGGGTGGCGTTGGCGGCCTCCAGCGCGGCGCGCTCGGCGTCGTCGAGCAGGTCGAGGTCGGCCACCCGGACGGCCGGATCGGCGGTCACCAGGGTCAGCAGCCGGACCAGGCGCCCGGCCAGGGCCTCGACGGTGGCGTGGTCGAACAGCGCGGCGGCGTAGCGGATGCCGCCGGTCAGCTCCTCGGTGCCGGGCACCCGGCGCAGCACGACGTCCAGGTCGAACTTGGCCACCCCGGGGTCGACCGGCAGTTCCGCGGTCTCCAGGCCGAACAGCGCGGTGGTGTCGGGGGCGTCCGCCTCGTAGGCCACCATCGTCTGGAACAGCGGGTGGCGGTGGGTGGAGCGGGCCGGGTTGACGGCCTCCACGACCCGGTCGAACGGCACCTCGGCGTGCTCCAGGGCGGCGAGGTCCGAGGAGCGGACGCGGTCGAGGAGTTCGGCGAAGGTGGGGTCGCCGGAGAGGTCGGTGCGCAGCACGAGGGTGTTGACGAAGAAGCCGACCAGGCCGTCCAGGGCCTGCTCGCCGGCGCGGCCGGCGACCGGGGTGCCGAGCGGGACGTCCTCGCCCGCGCCGTGCCGGTGCAGCAGCGCCGCGACCGCGGCGTGGACCAGCATGAACACACTGGCGTCGTGCTCCCGGGCCAGCTCGGCCATCCGCCGGGCGACCCCGGTCGGGACGGCGAACGCCACCTCGCCGCCGCGGCTGTCGGCGACCGCAGGGCGGGGCCGGTCGGTGGGGAGGGCGATCTCCTCGGGGAGCCCGGTGAGGGCGGTGCGCCAGTGGTCGAGCGGCGCATCCTGCGGGAGGGCGGCCTGCCAGAGGGCGAAGTCGGCGTACTGGAGCGGCAGTTCGGTGAACTGGGGGGCGCGTCCGGCCAGGCGGGCCGCGTAGGCGAGCTGGAGGTCGGCCAGCATCGGCGCCACCGACCACTCGTCGCCCGCGATGTGGTGGGCGAGGAGCAGCAGCACCTGCTCGCCGGGGGCCCGCAGCAGGGTGACCCGCAGCGGCGCCTCGGCCGCCAGGTCGAAGCGGTGTCCGGCGGCGGCGACCGCCTCGGCCGCCAGCCGGTCGGCCGGCACGTCGGCGACCACGACCGGCACCGCGGCCTGCTCGGGCGCCAGGACGCGTTGGTGGGGCTCGCCCTCGTGCACACCGAAGACGGTGCGCAGGCTCTCGTGCCGGGCGACCAGGTCCGCCACGGCGGCGGTCAGCGCCGCGGTGTCCAGCGCACCGCGGATCCGGACCGCGAACGGCAGGTTGTAGGCGGCGCTCGGGCCTGCCAACTGGTCCAGGAACCAGAGGCTGCGCTGGTTGCCGGCCAGCGGCAGGTGCTCCGGGCGCTCGGCCCGGACCAGCGCCGGACGCACGGCGGGCGCCGTCCGGCCGGCCAGCCGGACCGCCAGGGCGGCTACGGTGGGCGCCTCGAACACGTCCCGGACGGTGGCCTCCACTCCGAGCAGGGCGCGGGCCCGGCCCGCGACCCGGGCGGCGAGCAGGGAGTGCCCGCCCAGGGTGAAGAAGCCCTCCTCGGCGCCGACGTCCGGTACGCCGAGCACCTCGGCGAAGACGGTGGCGAGGGTGGTTTCGAGGGGTCCGTGGGGGGTGCGGCCGGTGGGGTGGGTGGTGGTGGGTGCGGGGAGGGCGCGGCGGTC
>NZ_JBSGXP010000109.1:0-28973 GCF_053610105.1 Kitasatospora sp. NPDC054939
CGCCGTGGGGGTGCGGCCCGCCGCCCTCGCGCGGCACGGGGCCCGGCCGGCGCCCGGACGAACGGGCGCCTGCCGGGGAGGGGCCTACAGGCCCAGCGACTTGGCGACGATGCTGCGCATGACCTCGCTGGTGCCGCCATAGATCCGGAAGACCCGGTTGTCGGTGTAGAGGCGGGCGATCGGGTACTCCAGGATGTAGCCGTAGCCGCCGTGCAGCTGCAGGCACTTGTCGATCACCTGGGACGCCGACTCGGTGCAGAACAGCTTGGCCGCCGCCGCGTCCGCGACCGACAGCGCACCCTGCTGGTACAGCTCCAGCGCCCGGTCGACCATCGACTCCTGCGCCAGCACCTGGGCCTGGCAGTCGGCCAGCGAGAACTTGGTGTTCTGGAACTCGGCGACCGCCTTGCCGAAGACCTTGCGGTCCTTGACGTACTGGACGGCGAAGCGCACCGCCGCCGCCGAGGCCGCGTACGAGCCGACGGCGATCGCCAGGCGCTCCTGCACCAGGTTGTGGGTGAGGTACGAGAAGGCCCTGCCCTCCTCGCCGAGCAGGTTCTCGACCGGCACCTTGACGTCGCTGAAGGCCAGCTCGGCGGTGTCGGACGTGCGCAGGCCGATCTTCTCCAGCTTGCGGCCGACGCTGTAGCCCTCGGAGGCGGTGTCCACGCAGAGGATGGAGAGGCCGGCGCGGCGGTTCTCCGGGTCGTACGGGGCGGTGCGGGCGATCACCAGGACCAGGTCGGCGAGGACGCCGCCGGTGATGAAGGTCTTGGAGCCGTTGAGGACGTAGTGGGTGCCGTCCTCGGAGAGCTTCGCGGTGGTGGTGATGCCGGCGAGGTCGGAGCCGGTGCCCGGCTCGGTCATCGCGATGGCGGTCATCATCTCGCCGGAGACGAAGGGCGGCAGCCAGCGCTGCTTCTGCTCCTCGTTGGCGTACTCCAGCAGGTAGGGCAGGACCAGGCCGGTGTGCACACCGGAGGAGCCGAAGCTCACGCCGGCGCGGGCGGTCTCCTCCATGATGACGGCCTGGTACTTGAAGCCGGTCTCGCCGGCGCCGCCGTACTCCTCGGGGACCTCGATGCCGAAGACGCCCAGCTCGCCGAGCTTGCGGTAGAAGTCGCGGGGCGGGTGGCCGACCGACTCCCAGCTCTCGTAGACCGGGACGACCTCGTTGGCGATGAAGTCCCGGATGGTCTCCCGGAAGGCCTCGTGGTCCTCGGTGAACACGGTGCGGCGCACGTCGGCGCTCCCTTCGGTGGTGCCGGGCGGTGCCGGGTGCGGCGGTGCCGGGCAGGCTGATCGCCCGCTAAGTTAATCGCCGGTAGCTTTCGCTGTCCAGAGCGGACGGGGGGCGCGTTGCGCACGGTCGGGGCCCGTGGGCGGCGGGCGGCGGCCCCCTGAAGTGAATCCTTGCTAGCCTGCCGCAGCGGGCGGGCCGGGCTCCGCGGGCGGCTTCCCCGCGAGGGGTGGCGAGGCGGACGGCGGCAGGACGGCTTCCCTCGCGCGGACGGCTTCCCCCGCGCGGGCGGTCGAACGGGCGAACGGCGGAACGGGCGAGCGGCGGGAGGGCCGGCGGTGGAGGGCGCGGAGCCGGTGGTCCGACGACGGCCGCCCGGACGGGCGCGGCGGGCCCGCATCCTGGCGGTCGCGGCCGACCGCTTCCACCGGGACGGCTACCACCAGGTCTCGATGGCCGAGGTCGCGGCCGGCGTCGGCATCACCGCGCCCGCGCTCTACCGGCACTTCCGCGGCAAGTCCGAACTCCTCGACCGCGCCGTCCACCAGGGGCTCGGCGCGCTGCTGGACGGGCTGCGCACGGCCGACGGCACGGCCGGGGCCGGGGCGGTGCTGGCCGCCGTGGCGGTGGAGCACCGGCCGCTCGGCACGCTGGTCCAGCGCGACGCCCGGCTGCTGCCGCCGGAGCGCCGGGCCGCGATCCGCGCCGAACTGCGCGCGGCGGTGGCCGCCGCGGCCGTGCCGTTGCGCGCCGAACGCCCGGAACTCGCCGAGGCGGACGTGCAGTTGCTCTGCTGGTCGGCGCTCTCGCTGTGCTCGGGGCCGTCCTACCGCTCGGCCCTGCCGCAGCCGCGCCGGGCGGAGCGCCTGCTGCGCGAGCTGGTGGCGGCGGTGTTCGCCCTGTGCCTCGACGGCGAACAGCCCCGACTCCCGGACGGCGGGGCCGAGGCGGCGCCGCAGGGGCGCCGGGAGGAACTGCTCGCGGCGGCCGTCCGGCTCTTCCACGAGCGCGGCTTCGACAACGTCAGCACCGGTGGACTCGGCGCCGCCGTCGGGATCTCCGGACCCAGCGTCTACCGCCACTTCGACAGCAAGGCCGCGCTGCTCGCCGCCGCCCTGGACCACGGCCGCGAGCGGCTGGTGCGCGAGGTGGCGGACGTCCTGGCGGAGCCGGCCGACCCGGCCGCGGCCCTGGCCGACGGGCTGGCCGCGTACGTGGCCTTCGCCCGGCGCCACCGGCACTACCTGGGCGCCATGCTCAGCGAGTCCGAGCGGCTGGCGGTGCCGGACCGCCGGGTGGCGATCGAGTTCCGCCGGGCCTTCCTGCGGAGCTGGGTCGACCTGCTGTGCCGGCTGCATCCCGGGTGGGACGCCGCCGACGCCCGGCTGCGGGTGCACGCGCTCTTCGCGGTGGTCAACGACGCGGTGCGCAACCGGGCGCACCGCTCCCGGCCCGACCTCGACGACCGCCTGCTGCGGCTCGGCCGGGCCGTCCTCGGACTGGGTAAGCCCGACACGGCCTAGCTGTTCTGACCCGTACGGCCGGGTGGCTGCGGCGGGGCCTAGGCGAGGGGGAACGGGTAGAAGACGTGGGCGGCCAGGTTGCCGTTGCCCTGCAGGGCGCCGACGTTGCCGGAGTTGCCCGCGACCGCGGTGGTGTTGGCCTGGTTGCTGCCGCCGGATCCGGTGGCCGTCTGCTGGCTGCCGACGGCGTTGCCGTTCACGCCGCCGACGATGTTGCCCGAGCCCACGTTGCTGACGACGCTGCTGTTGGAGTGCTGGCCGGCGCCCGCGCCGTTGTCGGCCTGGGCGGTGCCGGCGCCGAGCAGGAGGAACGCCCCGAGGGCGGTGACGGTGGCTGCGGTGCGGATACGGGACACGCTGGTCTCCCTGGTGCTGGAGTGCGAAAGTGGCGCCTGCCGGAGTGGCCGCTCCGGAGTGCCGTTGTCTGGCGTCGCACGAACAGCATTCACCAGCACCGTGGACGAACTCCACGGTTCGGAGGGCGATTCGCCCGATGGTGTCATCGGGGGAGTGCGGCCCGGGAACGCCGGAGCGCCGCAACGGTTCCGGGGCGCGGCCGAAGTTCCCCCGTACGGCGGTGGGTTGGCTCACCCGGACGGCCGCCGGGACAACCCGCGCCGGTCAATGCGGAGTTGACCGGGGTGCGGTCCGGAAATCCGCCGCAGAAAGAAATGGTCGGCGGATAGTCGCACTGGCACACTGGGGACCCATGTCTGAAGGTCTCCGTCCCGACCCCGTGCCCGCCGAGGATCTGCGTACGACCGAGGTCGATCTCGGCGGACTGGTGAACGTCCTCGCCACCCACCTCTACTCCACGCCGCTGGTCGCCCTGCGCGAACTCGTCCAGAACGCCCACGACTCGCACACCCGGCGCCGGCTGGAGGACCCGGACGGCGACCACCGGCCGCTGATCAGGGTCCGCGGCGACCTCCGGCGGCGCACCGTCGCCATCGAGGACACCGGGGCCGGGCTGACCGAGCCGGAGATCCACGCCTACCTCGCCACCGTCGGCACCGGCTACACCCGGATGCTGCGCGAGCTGACCGGCAACCAGGAGCTGATCGGCGCCTTCGGCCTGGGCTTCCTCTCCGCCTTCTCGATCGCCGACGAGGTCACCGTCACCACCACCTCGCACCGCGAACCGCTGCTCGGCCACCGCTACCGCAGCCGGGGCGGCGAGCAGTACACCGTCGAGCCGACCGCTCCGCGGGCCGTCGCCGGCACCACCGTCGAGCTGGCCCTCAAGGCCGAGCACGCCCACCTCGCCGACGAGGAGGCGCTGCGCGACGTCCTCGGCCGCTACTGCGTCCTGCTGCCCGTCCCGGTGCACGTCGGCGACGACGAACGGCCGGTCAACGACGTCCCGGTGCCCTGGCGCCAGGACGGAGCGGGTGACCCGTACGCCGCCCGGATGCGGTTCGCGAGCGCCTTCGGCCGCCGCTTCGAGCCGCTCACCGCCTTCCCGGTCGGCCCGGACGCCGAGGGCACCGACGCGGTCGGCCTGCTCTGGGTCCAGGACGGCGGCACCTACGGCACCAGCGACAACCGCGACCTCGCCGTCTACCTGCGCGGCATGCTGCTCTCCGAGGACGCCCGCGACCTGCTGCCCCGCTGGGCCGGGTTCGTCGGCGGCGTCGTCGAGTCCAGCCGGCTCACCCCGACCGCCAGCCGCGAGGACCTCCAGCGCGACGACCACTACCGGGCCCTGCAGCGCGCGCTCACCGAGGCCGTCGTCGACGGCCTGTACGAGACCGCGCGGCTGCGCCCGGCGGCCTGGCGCCGGATCCTCGCCCGGCACGGCGACGACCTGCTGGGCGCCGCGCTCGTCGACGACCGGCTGTTCACCCTGCTCGCCGACGACGTCCCGGTGCCCACCTCGCAGGGCGAGCTGACGGCCGGTGCGCTGCGCGCCGCCGGCGACGGGGCCGTGCACGTGGCGCTGGGCAGCGGCGGCGGCTTCGAGGAGATGCTGTACCGCGCGATGCAGGTGCCGATCGCCCGCGGCGACCGGTACGCCGTCCTGCCGTTCCTGCGCCGCTACGCGCAGCTGCGGGACTGCCGGATCGTCGAACTCGGCAGCGACAGCGGCAACCGCGAGCTGTTCCGCGACCCGGAGCGGCCGCTGCCCGCGGAGGAGAGCGCCTGGCTGGCCGGCGCGCTCGCCGACCCGGGCGAGCAGCTGGTGCCGGCCCGCTTCGACCCGCCCGGCCTGCCGCTGGTCCTGGTGCCCGACCGGGAGGCCGAGCGCAAGGCCCGGATCGAGGACGACCGGGCCGACGGCCGGATCCCGTCGGCCGCGCTGCGGCTGGCCCGGGCGTTCACCGCCCGGACCGACGGCGAGGTCCGGGCCCGGCTCTACCTCAACCTGGCCTGCCCGGCCGTCCAGGACCTGCTGACCGCCTACCGGGCCGGCCACACCGGGAGCTCCACGGCGGCCGGACTGCTCCGCTCGCTCAAGGTGATCATGGCGGCGGCCTCGGCCGGCTCCCCCGCCCCGGGCGGCGCCGGTCCGGACCTGGCCACCGCGCTGGCCGGGATCGGCACGGCCGTCTCGGCGCTGACCGCCGCCGTCCCCGCGGGCCTGCCGGCCGTACCGGACACCCTCCCCGACGGGATCTGAGCCCGCCCGCCGCCGCACCATCGCCGTACCCGCCCGACCGGCCCGCCGCCGTACCCGCCCGATCGCCTGCCCACCGCCGTACCGCCGCCGTGCCGCCCGGACCGGGCGCCCGCCACCGGCGCCACCCACCGACCCGCAGGGGGAGACCGAAACCGCATGAGCACCGACATCTGGGCCTGGGTGCGCGACGCCCACCGCCAGCTCGCCGAGTCCGGCCAGCAGCGGCTGGCCGACGCCATCTACGAGCTGCCCGGTCATGCGAGCGAGGGGCGCAACGAGCAGCTCGACGCCGCCTTCCCCGAGGCGCTCGCCGCCGCCCGCGCGCTCGGCCTGCCCTGGGTCGAGGTCTACCTGCGCCACTGGCGCATGCAGAACCTGCTGAACAAGCGCCACCAGGGCGAGCAGGCCCTGCCGGAGGCCGTCGACCTGCTGGAGTTCGCCCACCGCGAGGAGACCGTCGACTGCCCGCAGTCCGTCTGCGCGGTGCAGGACTTCGCCATCTGCCACGCCCGGGTCGACGGCCCCGGCTACGCGGCCGAGCGCCTCGCGGTGCTCACCGAGACGCTGGACCGCATCGAGCCGGCCCGCTCCTGCTTCGACTGCCTCTCCCGCGAGTACGCCGACGCCCTGGAGGACGACGACCGCCCCGACGAGGCGATCGCCCACCTCGACACCGCCGCCAACCGGATCCGCGCCGCCGGGGAGTCGCTCTCGCTGCACTTCCACCACGCCCGCGCGGCCCTGCTGCACCGCCTCGGCCGGGACGAGGAGGCGCTCGACCTCCTCGACACCGCCGAACAGGCCGAGCGCACCCGCGGCCGCGAGCTCGGCGACAGCGACCGCCGCTGGGGCGCACTGCTGCGGGCCCGCTCGCTGGCCGCGCTCGGCCGCACCGGCGCGGCGCTCGACCTGCTGCCCGGCGACGACGAGGCCGAGGAGCACCCGGGCCTGCGACCCACCTGGCTGGAGACCGTCGACCTGCTGATCACGGCCGGGGCCCGGGAGAACACCGCGGAGCTGGGCGCCGCCACCGCCCGCTGGGTCGGCTACCTCGACGGGGCCGGCTCCCACCGCCCCTGCGTCGACCTGCTGCTGCGGGCCGGCGACCTGGCCGTCCGGCGCGGCGCGCGGACCGTCGCGCTCGCCTTCGCCCGCACCGGCGAGCGCAAGCTCACCGCCCTGCGCCGCACCGACGGCGTCACCGAGGCGGTCGCCGCCCTGCGGGCCGCCGCCGAGGCGCTGCCCCGGCCGGAGCTGCCCGCCCCGCCCGCCGGACTGCTCGACGCCCTGCCCGACACGCTCGCCCCCGAGGCCGCCGCCGACCTGTTCGCCACCGCCCTGGAGGCACCGCGCACCGAGCAGGGCGACCCGGTGCTGCTGGTGGTCAACCTGGCCGCGAACCTCGCCACGCTGGGCCACCTGCGGGCCGCCACCGACCTGCTCTGGGCCGAGCTGGAGCGGACCCCGGGCGACGAGAACCTGACCGGCTTCCTCACCGAACTGCTGCTGGACGACCGCGACGCCGCGGGCCTGCGCCGCCTCGCCGACCTGGTGGCCGCCGACAGCCCGGCCCGCGCCCACTGGACCAGGGCCCGCTGGGCCGCCGCCGAGAGCCGCTGGACGGAGGTGCTGGAGCACACCGCGGCGGTCCTCGCGGAGCGGCCGGGCGCCGTCAACACCCGCCGGCTGGCCGCCGCGGCGGCCACCGAGCTGGGCGACCACGCCACCGCGCAGCGGCTCTACCAGGAGCTCCTGGAGCACGCCCGCCCGGTCGACGGCACCCCGGAGGACGAGCTCCACACGACCGTCCAGCAGCCCGACCTCTGGCACCTCGTCACTGCCGCCACGGCCAACCGGGACTGGGCGGTGGTCCGCTCCACCGCCGCGCTGCTGGAGCTCGACCTCGACGGCACCGAGGGCCCGGTCGACGAGGAGTGGCAGCTGGTCACCCTGCGGGCCCGCAAGACCAACGGCGCCACCGCCGACCTGCCGGCCGTGCGGACCGGCCCGGCCACCGCGCGGGTGCTGCCGGTGCTCGGCGACGACGTGGTGCTCAACCACCGCGACGTGGTGGTCTTCTCCCCGGCCCTGCTGGAGGAGCCGCCCGCCGAGGACGCACCCGAGGAGGAGCGCGCGGCCTGGCGCCCGGTGTTCGCCGTCCTCACGCTGCTCGACCCGGCCGGGTACACCACGTACTGGCTGGACGGCGCCTGGCCGGGCGACGAGGCGTGGGCGGAGTTCCGCGACGCGCTCCGGGCGGAGGGCCACGGGCTCTGGGCGTACAGCGGGCCGCAGTACAGCGTCACCGACCCGGCGGAGGAGGACGGCATGCTGCCCGGCGTCTACGCCGCCCTCGCCGTGCCGCCGACCGCCCGGGCGGCCGAGGCGGACGCCCTGCTGCAGAAGCTGACCGCCGGCTGGCCGCACCCGCTGTCCTGGCTCGACCTGGCCCGGGAGGCGGGCGCCGACCCGGCCCGGCACGAGGACATCGTCGAGCGCTACGGGCTCTGAGCGCGGCGGCGCGGACCGGACGCGGCCCTCGGAAGGGGCCCGCGGCAGGCGGGTGGTTCGGGTTCTCTTGGTGAATGCTTTACTGTTTCATTGCCAAGAGTCGACCCTTCAGGAGACTGCCCCGTGACCAGCCTCGCCCTCGGCCCTTCCTGGCTCGATCCGAACTACCTGATCTCCACGTTCGGGCTGATCGGCATCCTGGCCATCGTCTTCGCCGAGTCAGGCCTGCTGATCGGCTTCTTCCTGCCCGGTGACTCGCTGCTCTTCACCACCGGGCTCCTGGTGGCCGGGAACACCTACCTCCACCAGCCGCTCTGGGTGGTCTGCGCGCTGATCGTGGCCGCCGCCGTGGCGGGCGACCAGGTCGGCTACCTCTTCGGCCGCAAGGTCGGACCGAGCCTGTTCAAGCGGCCCGACTCGAAGCTGTTCAAGCAGGAGAACGTGGAGAAGGCCGCCGCCTTCTTCGACCGGCACGGCCCGAAGGCGATCGTGCTGGCCCGCTTCGTGCCGATCGTGCGGACCTTCACCCCGATCGTCGCCGGGGTGAGCCGCATGAACTACCGCACCTTCATCGTCTTCAACATCATCGGCGGCGTGCTCTGGGGCGCCGGGGTCACCGTGCTCGGCTACTTCCTCGGCCAGATCGACTTCGTCAAGGAGAACATCGAGCCGATCCTGATCGGCATCGTGCTGGTGTCGGTGATCCCGGTCGCCGTCGAGGTGATCCGGGCCCGCCGCGCCGCCCCCGCCGACTCCGCCCCGGCCGAGGGCGGGGACGAGCCGCGGACCCCGGCCGGCGCCGGCCGCCACCGCTCGCGCTGACCCGCCGTCGGGACGCCTCCCCGGCGCGGTGGAACGGTCCACCGCGCCGGGGAGGAGTCGTTCCCGGCCGGCGCCCGCCGACCCGTACATGTGCGTTCGGGAGTTCGATCAGGCAAGGTGTAAGCGAAGATCGAGCGGAGGCCCGGCCTACCGGCCCCCTCCAGGGGCGGCGAGGAGCGGACGTGCCTAAGCGGGGCCGACCGGGGGCGGGCAAGCGGGCCAGGGGCGGCAGAGCGGCCGGGACGGCGCGGCCCGTGCCGCTGCACCCCTCCGAGGCGCCGCCCACCGAGGGCCTGCTCGGGCCCCCCGCACCGCCCGCCGACACGGCCCCGGTCCTGCCGCCGCTGGCGCCGCCCGTCCCGCAGACCAAGGGCCTGCTGACCCCCGAGCCCGAGCCCGGGGCCGGCGCGGAGCCCGAGCCGACGGCCGCACCGGTGCGCCGCCGCCGCTCCGTCGCCGAGGACACCCTGACCCCCGAGGAGTGGCGGGCCGCCGGCTACACCCCGCCCGAGGGCATCGACGTCTCCACCCTGCAGCCCGGCGCCCCCGGCGAGGCGCCCTGGCCGGACCGGATGCGCACCCTGCTGCGCACCCCGATGACCGAGCGCCCCTCCTTCGAGCGCACCCCGCGCGAGCTGCACCCCTCCGCGGCCCGCAACGTCCCGCGCATCCTCGACCTGACGCTGCGCATCGGCGAACTCCTGCTGGCCAGCGGCGAGGCCGCCGAGGACGTCGAGGCGGCCATGCTCGGCATCGCCCACGCCTACCGGCTGGACCACTGCGAACCGCAGGTCACCTTCACCCTGATCGGCATCTCGCACCAGCCCTCGCTGGTCGAGCCGCCGGTCACCGCGGACCGGGTGGTGCGCCGCCGCACCTCGGACTACACCCGGCTGACCGCGGTCTACGAGCTGGTCGCCGACATCACCGCCGAGCAGGTGAGCGTCAACGACGCCTACCGCCGGCTGGCCGCGATCCGCCGCAACCGGCACCCGTACCCGGTCTGGCTGCTGGCGCTGAACACCGGGCTGCTCGCCGGGGCGGCGACCTTCCTGGTCGGCGGGCGGCTGGACGACAAGGCCTGGGTGGTGTTCGCCAGCGCGTTCGTCGCGGCCGTCCTCGGCGACCGGCTGGCGTCGCTGATCGCCCGGCGCGGACTGCCGGAGTTCTACCAGTTCGTGCTCGCCGCGATGCCCGCCGGCGCCTCCGGCATCCTGCTGTCCCTCAACGACGACTGGGGCCTGCGCGGCTCCGTCGTGATCACCGGCGGACTCTTCGCCCTGCTGCCCGGACGGGCCCTGGTCGCCGCCGTGCAGGACGGCCTGACCGGCTTCTACATCACCGCCGCCGCCCGCCTGCTGGAAGTGATCTACCTGGTGGCGGGCATCGTCATCGGCGTCATGCTGATCCTCTACCTGGGCGTCGGCTTCACCGCCAAGCTCAACCCGGACGAGGGCCTGGTCGGCAACGAGAACCCGCCGGTCCAGCTGGTCGCCGCGATGCTGCTGACCCTGGCCTTCGCGATGCTGCTGCAGACCGACCGCCGCAGCCTCGCCCTGGTCACCCTGAACAGCGGCATCGGCTGGTCCAGCTACGGGGTGCTGGTCTACAACGCGGACCTCTCCCCGATCGTCGCGACCGGGGTGGCGGCCGGCCTGGTCGGCCTCTTCGGCCAGCTGATGGCGCGTTACCGCTACGCCTCCGCGCTGCCGTACGTGACCGCGGCGATCGGCCCGCTGATGCCCGGTTCGGCGCTCTACCTCGGCATGCTGTCCTTCGCCCAGGGCCACTCCGGCGGCGGACTGGTGCAGATCACCCGGGCCGCGGCGATCGCCCTGGCGCTGGCCATCGGCGTGAACCTCGGGGGCGAGATCGCCCGGCTCTTCCTCAAGCTCCCGGGCGGTGCCGGGCGGCCCTCGCTGTACCCGGACATCCCCCGACGGGCGGCCAAGCGCACCCGGGGCTTCTGACCGCGCGTTGGACCCGGAGGAGTCCGCGTCCACGGCCGGCGGCCGCCCCGGCCATGTCGCGGCAGGAACGACGCCGTACCAGGAACGAAGGTTAGACCCATGATCACCACCCTGCTGGAGGGCTACCGCGCGCACATCGTCGCGGCCAACAAGCAGCCGCTGTTCCTGCTGCTCGTCGGCTTCATCACCTCCTTCGTCTGCATCCGCTTCAGCGTGCGGATGATCCGGGCCGAGGTGCGCTGGTGGCCGGGCAACATCACCCCGGGCGGCCTGCACATCCACCACATGGTGTTCGGTCTGGGGTTCCTGCTGGTCGGCGGCGTCGGGGTGTTCGCGACCGGCGGCGGCCACCCGTGGATCGACTGGTTCGGCCTCTGCTTCGGCATCGGCTGCGGCCTGGTGCTGGACGAGTTCGCGCTGATCCTGCACCTGGACGACGTCTACTGGAGCGAGCAGGGCCGCAAGTCGGTCGACGCGGTGATCTTCGGGATCCTCTTCACCGCCCTGCTGCTCACCGGGTACGTGCCGCTCGGCGTGGTGCCCAGCCAGGAGACCCGCTGGGGCCTGGTCGCGGTGATCTCGGTGAACGCGGTGGTCTCGGTCGTCAGCCTGCTCAAGGGCAAGGTGTGGACCGGCCTGCTCGGCATCATGGTGCCCGGCCTCTCCTGGATCGGCGCGATCCGCCTCGCCCGCCCCAGCAGCCCGTGGGCCCGCTGGCGGTACGCCGACCGCCCCCGCCGCAGGGCGCGTGCGCTCCGGCGCGAGCGCCTGCTCCACCAGCGCGCGGACCGGGCCCGCACCTGGCTCTTCGACCTCATCGCCGGGGCCCCCGACAAGGTGCCGGCCGGGCACCCGGCCGCCCACCGGGTCGCCGAGCGGATGGCCGCCCGGGCCACCGCGCACCTGGACGTCCACACCGCCCGGGCGCTGGCCCGCCGTTCCGCCCGGCTCGCCGACCGCCGCTCGGCGGCCGCCCCGGCCGGCGACCGGGCCGCGCCCACCGGGCCCGGCCCGGACCGCCGGGTGAGCGCCGGGCGCCGCAGCCGTACCGTCCGGGCGGGCCGCAGCCGCACCTATGCCGTCCGGCCGACCGGCCTGGAGCCGCGCCCGGCCCGGCACCGGCAGCTCCGGCCGCACACGCCCCGGATCCGCCGGTAGTCCGTCGGTGGTCCTGCGGCGGGTCGGCGATGGTCGGGTAGCGCGGTGGTCCGGCCGTCGCGGTCCGGCCGTCGTGGTTCGGCGGAGGACCGATCGGATCATCCGATGGTCACCCGGGCGGCGGTGCCGACGCGGGGGTGTGAAGACGGCCGCCCCTGAGAACATGACGGGGCGTGACCGGACCGTCACGCGATGGGACGTCTCCCATGGATCGCCGGACCTGTGAGAAAGGCACCCCCCGTGGCCCGCCGACTGCTGCCGACCCTCCTGCTGTCCGCCACCGCCCTGCTCGGCCTGCTGCCCGCCGCCGCGGCCGCACCCCTCGAGCCGCCGACGGCCGGCGCCGGGACCTTCGGGGCGGGGGCCGGGGACGCCGGGGCAGGGGCGGGGGCCGCGGCGGCCGGAGCCGAGGACCTCCCCTCCGAGGCCGAGATCGAGCGGGCCCGCGCCGAGGCCGACCGGCAGGCCGGGTCGGTCGCCGCCCTGGAGGCCGGGCTCACCGCCGCCCGCGCCGAACTCGACCGGGTCGGCCGCGCCGCCGAACAGGCCGTCGAGGCGTACAACGGCGCCCAGCTCCGGCTCACCCGGGCCCGCGAGGCCCAGGACGCCGCCGAGCGGCGGGCCGCTGCCGCCGAGACCGAGCGCCGGGCCGCCGCCGAGGACGCCGCCGTCCTGGCCGCCGAAACGTACCGCCAGGGCACCGGCGCCGAACTCTCCGCCATCAACGCCCTCCTCGGCGCCCGCGGCCCCCGGGAGGCCTCCGACCGGGCCGCCGTGGTCGGACTCGCGAGCGACCGCACCCGGCAGATCCTGGACACCGCCACTGCCACCGCCGACGCCGCCGACCGCGCCCGCGCCGAGGCCCGCCGGGCCGCCGGGGAGGCCGAACGCGCCGCCGCCGACGTCCGCACCGCCAAGGAACGGACCGAGGCCCGGCTCGCCTCCCGGCAGGCCGAGGTCGACGGCGTCGAACGCCGCCGGGAGGACCTGCTCGTCCGGCTCGCCGCAGCCCGGCGGACCACCGTCGACCTGGAGCGCCGCCGGCGCGAGGCCCTGGAGGCGATCGCCGCCCGGGAGGCCGAGGAGGCGGCCCGCGCCGCCGCCGAGGCGGCAGCCGCGGCCGAGGCCGCCGCGGACGCCGAACGCGAGGCTGCGGCCGAAGCCGAGCGCGAGGCCGCCCGGGCAGCCGCGGCCGCCCAGCAGGCCGCCGCCCCGCCGCTCGCCGCCGGGCCGGGCGCCGTGCGGCCCGCACCGGACCACCCCTGGTCGGCCGAGGGCGCCGCGGCGGCCGTCGCCTACGCCCGCGCCAGGATCGGCCTGCCCTACGTCTGGGGCGGCGAGGGCCCCGGCGGCTACGACTGCTCCGGGCTGACCATGATGGCCTGGCGGCAGGGCGGCAAGGGGCTCAACCACTTCGCCGCCGACCAGTACGCCCAGAGCACCCCCGTCACCTACCGCCAACTGCGCCCCGGCGACCTGGTCTTCTGGACCGACACCGGCCGCGCCGCCGACATCCACCACGTCGGCCTGTACATCGGCGACGACCGGATGATCGAGGCGCCCCGACCGGGCACGGTGATCAAGGAGGCCAGCCTCTGGATCATGGGTACGCCGGACTTCTACGCCCGCCCGTAGCGCCGCCCCGTAGCGCTGCTCCGGCGGGCCGGTCGCCCCACGCCCCCGCCGCCCCGGGACCCCCGCGGTGCCCGGCTGCGCCCCATCTGTACCCGCCTGCGAAAAATGAGGTGCCGTCATTCGGACCCGGTCGTACGGTGGGCCGCATGGGCAACGACGAACGCGGCGAGACCCGTGATCCGGGCAGCGGCCGACCGAAGGACAGCCTCGACACCGTCGGCGGCATCGCGATCCGGGCGATCGGCGAGGACGAGGTCGCGGACTGGGACCGCGCCCTGGCGCTCGGCTTCCTCCGCTCGCACGTCGAGGTGGCCGAGGAGTTCCGGCGGCTGCAGTACCGGGCGGGGCGCTCGCTCGCCGCGGTCGACGGCGACCGGTTCGTGGCGACCTTCCGCAGCTTCGACGTCGAGCTGACCGTCCCCGGCGGCGCGACCGTCGTGGCGGACGCGGTCACCAACGTCGCGGTGACGGCCACCCACCGCAGGCGCGGCCTGCTCAGCCGGATGATGGCGCTGGACCTCGCCGCCGCCCGCGAGCGCGGCGCGCCGGTCGCGATCCTGGTCGCCGCCGAGTACAACATCTACGGCCGCTACGGCTTCGGCCCGGCCACTCGCGGCCACGGCTGGACCATCAACCTGCGGCGCACCGCCGGCCTGCGCGCCGGGCTCCCCGGATCCCCGGGCGGCCGGATCGACTTCGTGTCGATGGAGGAGCTGCGCAAGCTCGGCCCCGAGCTGCACGACCGCTGGCGGCTCGGCCGCCCCGGTGCGATCACCCGCGACGAGATCTGGTGGAAGCGGCACACCGGCGAGATCCAGGTGCCCGGCTTCGACTGGAAGGAGCCCTTCGCGGCCGTCCACCGCGACGCCGCCGGCACCGTCACCGGCGTGGCCGTCTACCGTGTCAACGACGAGTGGGACGGCAGCTACCCGAACTGCACCCTCACCGTCGCCGACTTCCTGGCCCTCGACCTCGGCGCGGCCACCGCGCTCTGGCGGTTCCTGTTCTCCGTCGACTGGGTGCACGAGGTGGTCGTCGAGAACATCGGCCCGGACGACCCGCTCCCCCTGCTCCTCGCCGACCCGCGCGCCGCCACCCCGTACGTGGACAACGCCGACTTCATGTGGCTGCGAGTGCTCGACGTCGAGGCCGCGTTCAACGCCCGGACGTACGGCGCCCCCGGCCGGATCGTGCTGGAGGTCGAGGACCGCCACGGCTTCGCGGCCGGCCGCTGGGCCCTCGACGTCGGCGCCGACGGCACCGGCCGCTGCACCCCGACCACCGACCCGGCGGACCTAGCCCTGGACGCCTCCGCCCTCGGCGCGCTCTACCTCGGCGGCGAGACCGTCCCCAGGCTGGCCGCCGCCGCCCTGGTCACCGAGCTCCGCCCCGGCGCCGCCGCAGCCGCCGACCTCCTGCTGCGCACCCCGCTGGCGGGCTGGAACCCGGACATCTTCTGACCCCTCCGGGCGCCGCCGTACGCCCCGCTGCCGACCTCATGCTGCCGTCCGGTCCCGACGGGGCCGGACGGCAGCGGCGTGCGGGCGGCTACTTGACCGCGGTCTTGCCGATGGTGGGCAGGATGAAGTCCTGGATGAGGCCCTTGGCGTCGCGGACGATCGGCCGGAACACCCGGTAGCGGGAGAGGTTGATGACCCGGGCCGCCATCGGCGTCGACCGGCGGACGAACTCCCGGGTCCGCTCGGTGTCGGAGGTCCGGTCGAAGACCCAGTAGAGCACCACGACCATGAGGTGCAGCCAGAGCACGTCGGGCAGCAGTTCCACCAGCTCGGTGTCCAGCTTGGGCGCCAGCTCGGAGCCCTCCAGCACCTCGCGGAACAGCGCGACGGCGGTCGCCCGCGCCGGGTGCGACTCGCTGGAGAAGGGGCTCAGCGAGCTGTTCGGATCGGCGGCCGTGCGGAAGAACTGCGCCGAGAACTCGTGGTACGGGGCGGCCGTGTCGAGCCAGGAGGTCAGTGCGATCTCCAGGCGCTCGGCGAAGTCCCGGGTGTGCGCCATCCGGCGCCGGGCGTCGGCGGCGTGGTCGTAGGTCATCCGGTCGTAGAAGCCCTGGATCAGGAACTCCTTGGCCGAGAAGTAGTAGTAGGCGTTGCCGACCGAGACGCCCGCCTCGGTGGCGATGGCCCGCATGGTGGTCTTGTCGTAGCCGCGCTCCTGGAACAGCCGCATCGCCGTCTCCAGGATCAGCGTGCGGGTCTGCTCGCTCTTGTCGGTCTTCGGCTGGGCCCGGCTGCCGCGCGCCTCGCCGGCGGGCGGTGCCGCTGCCGCCGCGGGGGAGGCCGGGTCGGCCGCTCCGTCCGCGCCGGGACTGCTGTTCGTACCGTTCGCTGCTGCCACGTCGTCCACGGTCATTGAGCCTAACCGGAGCCGGGGCCTTTGCCGTTGCCCGTTCCGTCCGGCCGGACACCGGGCCCGGCCGGTCCGGAGCGCGCGGCACCGGAAGTCCCCTCCGCATCCGGTGCCGCCGCCCCGTCCCGTCGCTTTCGAACGCGTTCAAAAGCTTGCCCGACTCTAGGGGGTGACCTCGAACCCGCTCAAGTTCGCAGGTGTGGGAGGCTCGTCACATGATCACTCCGGAACCCGTGCGCGGACCCGACGCCACCGCTGCCCCCGCCGCCGACGGGTCGTCCGCCACGGCCGCCGACCGGCCGGCGCCCGGGATCGCGGTCCGGCGCGGGGATGCGCAGGACGCCGCGGTGGTCGCCGAGGTGCACGCCGTCAGCTGGCGCACCGCGTACGCCGGGATCGTCCCCGCGCAGGCGCTCGGCGACGGGCTCGCCGAGGAGCGGCGCGAGGTGTGGGCGCTGCGGCTGTCCGCCGACTACGGGCCGCCCGAGAACACCCCCGAACTGTTCGTCGCCGAGGACGCCGGCGAGCCGGTGGGCTTCGCCTACCTGGTGCCGCAGCCCGACGGGCGGGTGCTGCTCGACAACCTCCACGTCCGGCCCGGCCGCACCGGCGGCGGTATCGGCCGCGCCCTGCTGGCCGCCGCCCGCGAGCACGTCGCCCGGCGGCACCCGGGCGCCGACCTCTACCTGGAGGTGCTGCGCGACAACACCCGGGCGGTGGCCTTCTACGAGCGCGAGGGCGGCCGGCGCACCGACGAGCGGGAGGGCGTCTTCCCCGGCGGGTACGTGCTCCCCGAGTACGAGTACACCTGGCCCGCCTGAGCGGTGGCCGCCCCGGGCGCGCCGGTCAGCCACGGTCGTACACCGTGACCGCGACCCCGCGCGCCACCAGGCGTTCGGCGACCAGCGGCTCCACCCGCTCCCAGCGACCCCCGGCGAGCCCGCAGCCGATGCGCGGCATGTGCACCGAGGCGTCGAGCTCCAGGGCGTGGCCGGCCAGGGTCTGCAGCGCCCGGTCGATCGCCTCGTAGCGCACCGGGACGCCCGTCGAACGGCCGGTCCGGATGCCGCGCTGGCCGACCATGTTGGCCACCCAGAGCCGGGGTGCGACCGGCACCAGCTGGACGGCGCCCAGGCCGAAGTCGTTCCCGGCCCGCCCGCGGTGCCACTGCCGGTACGCGGCCTCCGGCTGCGGCCACCGCCGGGAGAGGGCCAGCACGAATCCCTTGCCCCAGCCGCCCAGGTCGTTGCAGACGTGGGCGATCACCCGGGGCCCCGCGGCCTGCGGCGAGGTCGCGTCGCCGCGCAGGTAGCGGATCCCGGTGCTCTCCATGGGGGCACGCTAGCCGCAGGGGCTGACAGTCCGTTCGGAACACGTCCCCGCGGGCGAGGCCGGCGCCGGGGAGTCCGGCCCGCACGGGAGCGGCCTGTGCGGGGCGGGCTGGTGCGGGGCCGGCTGGTGCGGGGCCGGTTCGGCGGAGCGGGCCACGGGGGCCGCGGTCCGCGGGGCGGTCCGCAGCCGGCGGCGGCCGGCCAGGGCGGTGAGCAGGGCGAGCAGGGAGGCGCCGACCGGCAGCCAGTAGCCGGTACCGGGGGCCGCGTGCTCGGCGACCGGGCCGGCCAGCGCGGCGCCCGAGGAGACGCCGACCAGGATGCCGGAGACCACGATCGCCATGCCCTCGTTCAGCCGTTGCTGCGGCAGCAGCTCCTGGACCAGCGTCATGCCGGTCACCATGGTCGGTGCGGTGCCCGTCCCGGCGGCGAAGAGCGCCACGGCCAGCGCGACCGGTCCGGCGCCGCCCAGCCCGACCGCCGCGGGCAGCAGGACCACCGCGGCCATGGTGGTGAGTCCCAGCAGGAAGCGGACGTGCGGGGCCCGGCGGGGCCGCAGCAGCCCGAAGACGAGCCCGGCCGCGCAGGATCCGCCGGCCAGCAGGCCGACCAGCAGGCCCGCCGCCGACGTGTGGCCGAGGGCGTCGGCGTAGGCGAGGGTGGTGACCTCCAGGGAACCGAAGATGACGCCGGTGGCCAGGAAGGTGAGGGTCAGCACGCGCAGGCCGGGCTGCCGCAGCGGGGAGTCCGCGCGGCGGTCGGCCGTCGTGGCGGGGGTGACCGGGGGTTCGGTGGCGCGCCGGCTCGCGAACAGCAGGGCGCCGGCGCCGCCGAACACTCCGGCGGCGATCAGTCCGGCCTCGGGTGCCACCGTGGTGCAGAGCAGCATCGCCAGGACCGGCCCGGCCATGAAGCAGAGTTCGTCCAGGGCCTGTTCGAAGGAGTTGGCGAGGTGCCGGCGGGCCGGGTCGTCGCTGTACAGGTGCGCCCAGCGGGCGCGGGCCATGCCGCCGAGGTTGGGGGTGGCGGCGCCGGCGGCCCAGCAGGCGTAGAGCGTCCAGGCGGGGGCGTCGAAGCGGATGCAGAGCAGCAGTCCGGTCAGCGGAACGGCGTTGTAGAGCACGGCCGGTACGGTGACGCGGGCCTGTCCGTACCGGTCGACCAGGCGGCCGATCAGCGGCATGCCGATCGCCCCGGTGGCCAGTCCGGCGGCCGCGACGGTGCCGGCCAGGGCGTAGGAGCCGCGCCGTTCGGCGACCAGGACGATCAGGGCGACGCCGGTCATCGACCCGGTGATGCGGCCGAGCAGTCCGGCGAGGGTGAAGGCGGCGGTTCCGGGCATGTCGAACAGCCGCCGGTAGGAGGCGAGCATGGGACTCCGAAGGCTGGAGCGGAGGGGATGCCTCCAGCTTCGCGGCGGTGGGCGGGCCGGGTCCAACACCTGTTTCGCCGTACTGACAACGGGATGTTGTTAATCTTCGGTCATGCCCCGTGATCTGCACCCCCGCCTGCTGCGGGGTTTCGTGGCGGTCGCCGAGACGCTGCACTTCGGCCGGGCCGCCGAGCGCCTGCACATCGCCCAGCAGGCGCTGAGCCGGGACGTCCGCTCGCTGGAGGGCGCCCTCGGCGGGGCGCTGTTCACCCGCACCACCCGCAGTGTCGAACTCACCCCGGCGGGGCAGGGGTTGCTGCCCAAGGCGCGCCAACTGCTGGCACTTCACGACGAGATCGTGTCGGCCGCCGGACACCGCCCGCTGCTGGTGGACGTCAACAGCGACGTCTCCGGCCCCGACCTGACCACCGGCCTGCTGCTCGAACACGCCCGCGCCGCCTGGCCGGAGGGCGATCTGCTGGCCCGCTTCCTGGGTGGCCTCGCGGCGGCGGCCGGGGAACTCCTCGCCCACCGCCTGGACGTCTCGCTGGGCCGCTTCGCCGGGCTGGACGCCGCGCTGCGGTCCCGGCTGGTGCAACGGCCCGTCCGGCTGGAGCGCCTCTCGGTGATGGTGGCGCTCGGCCATCCGCTGGCCGACCGCGCCGTCCTGCGGCTCGCCGACCTGGCCGGCCACCCCGTCGACGTCTGCTCCGGGAACCCGGCCACCACCGAATGGGCCGATCTCGGCACCCTGCTGCTGCGCGAACACGGGCTCGTACCGGCCGCTCCGCGGGTACCGCCGGTGGGCGTCGACGAGACCGCCCGCTACCTGGCCCGGCACCGCGAGCCGATGCTCAACACCGTCGGCGGTCCGGCCATCCCCGGCACGGCCAACATCGTGCTGGTCGACCCGGTGCCGCTCAGCCTGGTCAGCCTGGTGCACCGCCCCGACCTGCGCCACCCCGGGCTGTCCGCGCTGCGCACCGCCGCCGCCGGACTCGGGGCCCGGCACGGCTGGCTGCGCCGCCCGCCCGGCAGTTGGCTGCCGGAGGCGGACGCGGCGCTGCTGGAGCCTGCGGTGGAACGGGTGGGCTGAGCGGTCGGGGTGAGCGGTCGGGCTGGCTGGGCGGGGGTGACGGGGGAGGGCGTCAGCCGGCCTTGACGGCGGAGATGTCGAAGCTGAGCTTGACCTTCTCGCCGATCAGCACGCCGCCGGTCTCCAGAGCCGCGTTGTAGGTCAGGCCCCAGTCGGTGCGGTCCAGGACGGCCGAGCCCTCGAAACCCACCCGCTCGGCCCCGTACGCGTCGGTGGCGCTGCCGGTGTAGTCGAGGTCGAGGACGATCGGGCGGGTGGTGCCCTTGATGGTCAGCTCGCCGCCCATCCGGTACGAGTCGTCGTCGATCCGCTCGGCGGAGGTGGAGCGGAACCGGATCTCCGGGTGGGCATCGGCGGAGAAGAAGTCGCCGGTGCGCAGGTGCTCGTCGCGCTGGGTCTGGTTGGTGTCGATGCTGGCGACCTTGATGACCAGCTCGGCGGTGGAGTTGGCGGGCGTGGCGCCGTCCAGGTGCAGCTTGCCGTCGTACTCGGTGAAGCGGCCCTTCACGTTCGTGATCATGGCGTGCCGGACGGAGAACGCGACCTCGCTGTGGGTGGTGTCGATGGCCCAGTCGCCGGTCAGGTGGGCGAGGTCCGGGCCGGCCGGGGCCTCGGCGACGGCGGTCGCGGTGGTGGCGGCGGTGGTCTTGGTGCGGTTGAAGATGCCCATGGCTCCTCCTCGGGTCCGAAGCCAGTTGTTTAGGCTTCAACTTGTTGGCTCCACTGTAGACCCGTTTCGTTCAAAGTTCAACCATGGGTCGGGGTCGGGGTCGGGGTCGGGGTCGGGATCGGGGCTGGAGGCGGGGTCGGCCAGGCGTCCGCCGGTTCGCGGTGCGCCTGGCCGGCGGTACCCCCGTGCCCCCCGGATCAGCTCTGCTCGGCCTGCTGCGCCGCCATGACCAGCTCGAACGCCGTCCGCCCGTCCAGCGACTCGCGGATGATGTCCGCGTGCCCGGCGTGCCGCGCCACTTCCTCGATCAGGTGCAGCAGCACCCAGCGCGCGGTGCGGCGGCTGTTCGGCGGGAACCACGGCGCGGTCGGCAGCGGGGCGTCGGAGTCCAGGCTCGGCAGCCCCCTGATGACCGCCTCGGTCTCCGCCGCGACCTCCTCGTACACCTTCAGCCAGTGCGCCAGGGTCTCGCCCCCGGCGAGCGCGAAGCCGTCCTGGTGCTCCGCCCCGTCCACCTCGCGGCCCAGCAGCGTCCCCACGATCCACCCGCGCTCGCAGGTCGCCGAGTGCTTGATCAGGCCGGCCAGCGAGAGGGTGCCCGCGGTCGGCGTGGCCGCGGCCTGCTCCTCGGTCAGGCCCAGCACCGATCGGCGCAGACCCCCGCGCTGCGCCTCCAGGAAGGAGAGGAGGGCGTCGCGCTCGTCGGTCTCGGCGTTCACAAGCGTGGGCATGTCGTCGGCCTCTCGTCGGTGGTGCTTCCCGCTCCGGTACCCCGAAGGTATCGGCGAACCAGGCCGGTTCCTGTCCTAGTTGAGACCCCGGGACGGACCTGGTCGAGCACCCGGACGGAGGTGCGCAGGAGCGGATCCGGCCGCCCGGCGCGGGCCCGGCGGCAGGCCGTAGGCTGCAGGGGTCGACGTCCCCGGAGGCCCGCCCATGTACGCCCTGCACGCACTCCGGCGGGCCGACGGGCAGCTCGCGCTCTGGGCCGAGAACGCCGCCGCCCACCCTGGCGGGCCGCCCGCCGCCGACCGTCCGGCCCCCCGTGCCCACCCGTACGCCTGTACCGCCGGCGGGACCGCCACACTGCTGGGCGGCATCGGCCCCGGGCTCGGCTGGCTCGCCGGGCAGGCCCCCGAGCGGTGGGCCACGCTGCTCCTGCCCACCGTCGGCGGCGTCCCCGCACCCTCGCCCGACCTGGCCGTCACCCCGCTGCGCGGCGGTGCGCGCCTGGAGCCCTGGCGGGTGCCCGCCCTGCTCTTCGCGCCCGCCGAGGCCGCCCAACTGCTCGGCGAGGTGTTCGACCCGTACTGGGCGGTGACCGGCGCCGACCTGCCCGGCACCGGCCGGGTCGAGGTCTGCTACGGCTCCTCGCTGCGCTGGTTCACCGCCGTCCACGACCTCGCCTGGCGCCTGGTGGGCGACGGCCGGGTGCTGCCGGTGCCGGTGCTGGAGAACGGCACCCCGCACGCCCGCTGGCGCCCCGACCCCGGCCCGGCCGAACGTCGCGAGGCCGCCGCCCTGGCCGCCGGCTGCCCGCCGGTCTGCCTGGGCGGGTGGCCGCCGGAGGCCCCGCGGCCCTCCGCGGAGGACCTGCTCGGTGCCGCGCTGGCCGACCTCGTCGACGCCGAGGCCCGGGCCGCGCTCGCCGGGGCGCCCGCCCTCGTCCGCGGCGCCGCCGACTCCGTCCCGGAACGCTGGCTCGCCGCCCTGGCCGCACCCGACGCACGCCTCGTGGACGGTGCGGCGGCGGGCGCCGGACCCGACGGCGCGGGCGCACCCGACCGCTCGGACGCACCCGACGGCGGGGACGGCCGTGACGGTGTGAACGGACCCGATGGTGTGGACGGACCCGATGGTGTGGACGGACCCGAAGGCGTCCACGGGTTCGACGCGTTCACCGGGTTCCGCCGCCGGGTGGCCGAGTGGTACGCCCGGGCGCAGCCGGCCTCCGACGTGCTGCGGCTCTGCTTCCGCCTGGTGGAGCCGGTCGGCCCCGACCCGGGCGACCCGGACGGGCAGCCCTCCGACGACCACTGGCAGGTCGAGCTGCTGCTGCAGGCCGTCGACGAGCCCTCGCTGCTGGTCCGCGCCGCCGAGCTGCACGACGGCGGCGCGGCGCTCGCGGCGCTCGCCCGGACGGTGGGCGATGCGGCGGCCGTCCTCGACGTCCTCGCCGTCGAGCTGGACCGGGCCGCGCACCGCTGGCCCGCGCTGGACGGGCTGCGCCACCGATCGCGTCCGGCCGGGGTGCCGCTGGACCGGGCCGGGGCCCTGGACTTCCTGCGGGCCGCCGCCCCGGCGCTGGCCGAGGCCGGTTTCGGCGTGCTGCTGCCCGCCTGGTGGCGCCGCCGCCCGCGGCTCGGGCTCGCCCTGCAGGTGGCGTCCGCGCCGGTGCCTGGGGCGCTGGCGCTCATGAGCACGGTGGACCGCGACTCGGTGGTGGCCTTCCGCTGGCAGGCCGCCCTCGGGGAGGACGGCGAGCCGCTGACCGAGCAGGAGCTGGCCGACCTCGCCGCGGCCAAGCAGGGGCTGGTGCGGGTTCGCGGCAAGTGGCTGGAGGCGGATCCGGCCCAGATCGCCGCCGCGCTCGCCTTCCTCGCCCACCGGCGCGAGGGTGCGCTCAGCACCGCCCAGGTGCTGCGGCTGGCGCTCGACCCGGGGGCGCGGGTGGCCGGCCTCCCGGTGACCGCCGTCCGCGCCGACGGCCCGCTCGGCGAACTGCTGGCCGGCCGCCTGGGCCGGAGCGACGCGGCCCCGACCGGTCCGCCCGCCGGCTTCGGCACCGTCCTGCGCCCGTACCAGGAGCGCGGGCTGGCCTGGCTGCGCTCGCTCGCCGGACTCGGGCTCGGCGGGGTGCTGGCGGACGACATGGGCCTCGGCAAGACCGTCCAGACCCTCGCCCTGCTGGCCGCGGAGAAGGCCGAGGGCGCCACCGGCCCGACGCTGCTGGTCTGCCCGATGTCGCTGGTCGGCAACTGGCAGCGCGAGACCGAGCGGTTCGCCCCCGGCCTGCGGCTGCACGTCCACCACGGGGCCGGCCGCTCGGACGCCGAGGGCCTGCGCGACCTGGTGGAGGGGACGGACCTGGTGGTCACCACGTACGGGCTGGTCCAGCGCGACCTCGACGCGCTGCGGACGATCCGGTGGCGGCGGGTGGTCGCCGACGAGGCGCAGCACATCAAGAACCTCGGCACCGCGCAGTCCCGCGCGATCCGCGACCTGCCCGTCGCCGTCCACCGGATCGCCCTGACCGGCACCCCGGTGGAGAACCGGCTGGCCGAGCTGCACGCCGTCCTGGACTTCGCCAACCCGGGGCTGTTCGGCACGGCCGAGCGGTTCAAGGAGCGCTACGCGATCCCCGTCGAGCTGCACGCCAACCCCGGCCTCACGGCCGAACTCCAGCGCCGCACCGCCCCGTTCGTGCTGCGGCGGCTCAAGTCCGACCCGGCGGTGGCGGCGGAGCTCCCGGCCAAGCAGGAGATGACGGTCTGGTGCAACCTCACCGCCGAGCAGGCCGGCCTCTACCAGGCCGTGGTCGCCGAGCTGTTGCACCGGGTGCAGGGCATCAAGGGCGTGGAGCGGCGCGGCACCGTGCTGGCGGCGATCGGCAGGCTCAAGCAGGTCTGCAACCACCCGGCGCAACTCCTGCACGACGGTTCGGAATTGGCCGACCGTTCGGGCAAGGTGGCCCGGCTGGAGGAGATCCTTGCGGCGGCCCTGGCGGAGGGTGACCGCACCCTGGTCTTCACCCAGTACGCGGAGTTCGGCGCGCTGCTGCATCCGCACCTGCGGCACCGGCTCGGCGAGGAGGTGCTGTACCTGCACGGCGGGGTGCCGCGTGCGCGCCGCGAGGAGCTGGTCGAGCGCTTCCAGTCACCGGACGGGCCGCGGGTGTTCCTGCTCTCGCTGCGGGCCGGCGGGACCGGTCTCAACCTGACCGCCGCCAACCAGGTGATCCACCTCGACCGCTGGTGGAACCCGGCCGTCGAGCAGCAGGCCACCGACCGGGCGTTCCGGATCGGCCAGCGGCGGGACGTCCAGGTCCGCCGCCTGGTCTGCGTGGGCACGGTGGAGGAGCGGATCGCCGAACTCCTGGACGCCAAACGGGCGCTGGCCGAGGCCGTGGTGGGCGAGGGGGAGCACTGGCTCACCGACCTGCCGGCCGGGGCGCTGCGCGAACTGGTGGAGCTGTCCCGGGACGCGGTCGCGGAGGAGGAGCGGTGAGCGGGGACGAGGTCGGTGGCGGGGCCGGGAGCGGCGTCGGGGTCACGGGCGAGGTCGGGGCCGGTGCCGGCCGGGCCGTCGCGGACGCGGAGGAGCGGGATTCGGGGGCGCCGGAGGGCGCGGCCCCGCTGGTGGTCGCCGACTACTGGCGGGGCGACTTCGTGCTGCGCCGCCCGGATGCCGAGCCGTCCGCCGCCGACCCCTCCCCGGCGCGCCTCGGGCGCTCCGGCATCACCGTCCGCGGCCGGGACCTCGCCGACCTGCTCGCCCCGGCGTACGAGGCCTTCCGGTCCTGAACCCGTTCCGGCCCGTCCCGCCTGGGGCGTCCCGGCCTGTCCTGCCCGGGGCGTCGCCGGTCGCTCGGGTCGGCAGAGACGCGGCGGTGACCGTGCGGTAGCGTCGGCCGGATGACGCCGGCCGACGACTCCACCGCCGCCGCCGAGGCCCCGGGGCCCGACGCGTGCCCGCTGCCCGCCGAAGCCGTGACGCCTCCGGGGAACGGGCTGACCGCCGCCGTGACGCCCGCCGTGACGCCCGCCGGGGTCGTCGACCCGGCGCTCTTCGAGCAGCACCGCCGGATGCTGTTCGGCATCGCCTACCGGATGCTCGGCAGCGTCGCCGACGCCGAGGACCTCGTCCAGGACACCTGGCTGCGCTGGAGCCGGGTCACCGAACCGGTCGCCAACCCGGCCGGCTACCTGGCCCGTACGGTCACCAACCTCGCGCTCAACCGGCTGGAGTCCGCCGCCGTCCGCCGCGAGGCGTACGTCGGCCCCTGGCTGCCCGAGCCGCTGGTCACCACCGCGGACTCGGCCGACGGGATCGAACGGGCCGAGGCCGTGTCGCTGGCGATGCTGGTGGTGCTGGAGAGCCTGTCCCCGCTGGAGCGCGCGGTGTTCGTACTCAAGGAGGTCTTCGGCTTCTCCTACCGGGAGATCGCCGATGCGCTGGACCGCAGCGAGGCCGCCTGCCGCCAGGTCGGCAGCCGGGCGAAGGCGCACGTCCGGGCGGGCCGGCCGCGGTTCGACGCCCCGGCGGACGTCCGGCGGCGGGTCACCGACGAGTTCCTCGCGGCCTGCGTCGGGGGCGACCTCAACCGGATGCTCGACCTGCTGGCGCCGGACGTGACCTCGTGGACCGACGGCGGCGGTGTCGTCCGGGCGGCACTGCGGCCCGTCAGCGGGGCCGGGAACGTCGGCCGCTTCGTGCTCGGCGTGATGGGCAAGCTGCCCGGCGAGTCCGTCGCGAGTCCGGTCCTGGTCAACGGCCAGCCCGGCCTGCTGGTGGAGGCGGCCGGCCGGATCGAGGCGGTCGCCGTGCTCGAACTCACCGAGGACGGCCGGATCGTCGAGCTGCGGGTGGTCCGCAATCCCGCGAAGCTCACCGTGGTCGGCCCCGTGGGCCCGGCGGTTTGACCCTCGACCAGGTCGAGGCACCAGGGTTCCCGGACATGGAGAGCGATCTGCGCAGCATCGGCGAACTGGCCCGCGACAGCGGACTGGGCGTGAGCGCGCTGCGCTTCTACGACGGCGCCGGGGTGCTGGCGCCCGCCCGGGTGGACCCGCAGACCGGCTACCGCTGGTACGGGCCGCAGCAGCTCGCCGACGCCCGGTTGCTCTGCCGGCTGCGGCGGGTCGGCCTGCCGCTGGCCGACATCCGGGCGGTGCTGGGCGCCGCGCCCGGCTCCGGGACCGCCCGACGGGTCGTCGATGCGCACCTGCGGCGGTTGGAGGACGGCCTGTCCGACGCCCGCCGCGAGCTCTCCTTCATCCGTGAGCTGATCGACCAGAGGGAGAACCCGATGACCGCCGCCACCACCGAGCTCCGCCTCACCGTCCCGGCCCGGGAGCTGGCCGAGGCCCTGGACGCCGTCCGGTTCGCGGTCGGCGACGACCCCGGGGCGCCCGCCCTCGCCGGCGTGCTGTTCGACTTGGAGGACGGGCTGCTGCGGCTGGTCGCCACCGACCGCTACCGGATGGCGCTCGCCGAGGTCCCGGTCCGTGGCGCCGCCGCCGGTACGGGCGGGGCGATCGTGCCGGCGCCGCTCGTCGACGGCATCCGCGCGCTGCTCGGAGCGGGTGCCGAGGAGGCCGCGGTGGTCGTCGACGGCGGCCTGGTCCGGGTCGAGACCGGCGGCCACCGGATCGAGGGGGCCGCCCTGGACCACGACTACCCCGACTATCGGCCGCTGGTCCGGCTGGAGCCGGTCCACCGGGTCGACCTGCCCGCCGCCGAACTCCGCCGCACCGTCGAGACCGCCGCCACCCGCACCCTGCCCTCCGGGCCGCACGGGACCGAGGCCGAGATCGCCGTCCTGACCGTCACCCCGGACGGCGGCCTGGCGGTGGCCGACGGCGGCGCCGCGGTCGCCGGGGTCAAGGGGATCGCCGGGGTCAAGGGGGTGGACGGGGCCGCCGGCAGTGCCGGGGAGGTCGTGCAGGTGGCGGTCAACCGGGACTTCCTGCTGGAGGCCGTCGCCGCGGGCTCCACCGCCCCCGGCGGGCAGCTCGTCCTCGAACTCGGCGGCCCGATCGCTCCGCTGGCCGTCCGCACCCCCGGCCGGGAGGGCACCTTCT
Organism: Kitasatospora sp. NPDC054939; assembly: GCF_053610105.1. NCBI lineage: Bacteria > Bacillati > Actinomycetota > Actinomycetes > Kitasatosporales > Streptomycetaceae > Kitasatospora > Kitasatospora sp. NPDC054939. Next base: position 27,122 of record NZ_JBSGXP010000109.1, read on the forward strand.
CGATCCTGATGCCGGTCCGCCTCCCGGCCTGACCCCGGCGCACCCCATCCCTCGCTCCCACCCGCCCCACCCCGCCCCTCGCTCCCGTTCGGCCCACCCGTTTCGTCTGGGTGGGCCGAACGGTTGCAGTTGCTAGCGGCCTGCTTGCAATAGCAAGCGCGGTGGGGCAGGGTGGATGGCATGGCCTCACTGAACGTCGGCTCGCTGGGCGAGTACATCCGCGAACAACGGCGGAACGCCCAGTACTCGCTGCGCCAGCTGGCGGAGGCCGCCGGCGTGTCCAATCCGTACCTCAGCCAGATCGAGCGCGGGTTGCGCAAGCCGAGCGCGGAGATCCTGCAGCAGATCGCGAAGGCGCTGCGGATCTCGGCCGAGACGCTGTACGTCCAGGCCGGGATCCTGGAGGAGCGGCGGGGTGAGGGCCTGGAACTGCGGGCCGCGATCCTGGCCGACCCGCTGATCAACGAGCGGCAGAAGCAGGCGCTGCTCGCGGTCTACGACGCCTTCCTCAAGGAGAACGCGGCCCTCGGCACGGCCGAGGCCGCCCGACCCGGGGCCACCGAACCGGACGCCACCGGACCCGATTCCACCGGACCCGACGCCGTCCCGCGACCCGCCCCGGCGGAGCAGGGCGCCCCGGACGCGCCCCGGTGACCCCGCCCGGCCCGCCCGCCGACGGACCCGCACACCGCACGACCCCAGCACAGCAACCCTGGACACCGGGAGGACCGGTCATGCCGATCACCGACGAGATCAAGAAGACCCTGAGCGACCCGACCCCGCTCTACGCCATCGCCGGCGCCGGCGACCTCGCGTACCGGAAGCTGCGCGAGGTGCCCGGCCGGGTGGAGGCGCTGGCGGCGGACCGCAAGGTCACCCAGGAGAAGGCCGCCGCGCGGTTCCAGGAGGCGCAGGCCAAGGTCTCCGAGACGGTGGCGACCCTGCCCGCGGACTTCAAGGTGCTGCAGGAGAAGGCGCAGAGCTTCGCCCTCCAGCAGGTCGGCCGGGCGGTGGACCTCGCGCTGAAGGCCAAGGAGAGGTACGACGGGCTCGCCGAGCACGGCAAGGACGTGGTCGAGCGCGGCCGCGGGGAGGAGCAGTCGGAGTCCGCCGCGGCGCCCGAGCTGACCGGTGCGGACGCGGACCCGGCGGCGGACGCCCCCGCCGAGGGCGGCGAGCAGGCGGAGAGCAGCAAGCCGGCGGAAGACAGCAAGCCCGCAGAGGGCAGGAAGCAGGCCTCGGCCAAGAAGAAGGCGGCGGACGAGAAGTCGGCCGAGTAGGAGATTCGGCCCCGGCAGTCGGGGGCACATCTCGTGCGCCCGGTACGTTGAGCCCTTCACCGGTGGGCCGCCGTGCCAGGATGGGCGGCGGCCGGTGGCCACCGGAGCCGAATCGCAGAGGAGACCGTGATGGGTGCCATGGCTCAGATCCTGAGTCTCGACTTCACGAACCCGTTCTGGTGGCTGGCCGTTGCCATCCTCGGTTTCAAGGGCTTCGTGCTGGTCGACGCGGCCACGCGCCCGGAGGCCGCCTACCGGGCGGCGGACAAGAAGACCAAGCCGTTCTGGCTGGCGGTCCTGGGCATCGCCTTCGGCCTCGACGTGCTCTTCGGGGCCGACATGATCTACAGCTTCCTGACCCTGATCGGCCTGGTCGCCGCGATCGTCTACATGGTGGACGTGCGACCCGCGATCCGGGAGCTGACCGGCCGCGGCGGCGGCCGCAACGACCAGCGCAACGCGGGCCCGTACGGCCCCTGGTGACACCCGACGTTTCCGCGCCGATGCGCCGGCCCCCCGAGGGCCCGCGCATAGGCGCGTCCCGCGCTCAGCCCCGGATCAGGGGGACGGGA